>JACDBQ010000166.1 GCA_013694845.1 Acidobacteriota bacterium | reverse complement strand
CCGCCGGGGAGACGGGCGCGCGTTCACCGGCGCTCGGCGCCGGGGGCACGGGCGGGAGCGCCGGCGCCTCGGGATGGAACTCCACCCGATCGATGAAGGATGCCGTGTCGCCAAGCGCCGGGGCCAGATTCTCGCGGACACCGCTTTCGTCCGGATGTGCGGCGTTCACGAATATTCGATCCACGCGCTCGCCGACGTCCGCCGTGATGATGTCCATCCGGCGGCTGACGTCCGCCGCGCTGTCGGTCGCCTCGCGTTCAGCGGCCCGCTCGAAAGCGTTGACCGACGAGGCATACGACAACAGCGTCACGGCCGTGAGCGGGAGAACGGATAGAAAAAGAAAGGCGATGATCAGTCGCGCGCGCAGTGACATGGCCGTCCGCTGATTCTAGCGCGGAGCGCGGATCGGCCGGTACCCGTTCAGTTGTTGCGAAGGCGCGGGAAGGGTTCGGGTTTGTGCCGCCCATCGCCAACCACGACACGGCGAGCCTTCTCCAGCAGATGGACGTCCGGAGCGCTCTGACCCGCCTGGCGGGTCGCCGGCCGGGGCACCGGTCGACCGTTCAACGCGGCGCGGAAGGCCGGGGGCGGGGCCGCCCGTCTGTTGATTACCCGCGCCATCGGCACCGGGATGGCGATCAATTCGTGCCGGACCTGCACGGAGGGTCGCGGTTCGGCCGGAGACGGGGTCGCGCTGGGAGCCGGCGACCCCACCCGTCCCACCGGCAGACAGACGAAGGCAATGCCGGCGACGAGAATGCCAAAGCCGAACAGCAATGTCGGTTTCATCGGAACGGTTCAGCAGCGAGGATCGTGCCAACATAGGGGACTGATGCGTCGTCTCGTCCGCTGGTGGGTGTTCTGGGGCCTGGTCGTGTGGTTCGTGAGCTTTCCGTGGATAGGCCTCACCCTCGAGCCGCAATGGCAGCGTATTCATTGGGTGCCGTTCGGCGATCCGGCTGACAAGTTTCGCGACATCGCCGCGAACATCCTGCTGTTCCTGCCGCTAGGCTTTTCGGTCACCAGACGCCGGACGCCTGTCACCGGGCTGCTGATCGCGGCCGGGCTGGCGGCGGGCGTCTCGGTCAGCGCCGAGGCGATGCAGCTATTCAGCACGAAGCGGTACCCTTCGGCAACCGACGTCTTCGCTGGAATTTTTGGCGCGGTGGCTGGGGGGATTACAACCACTGTCCTGCGGATTCCGTCTAAGCCCGAAACATGGACAGACTGAAGCACGACGTTGTCTACGCCTTCCGCAACCTCAGGAAGAGCCCAGGCTACGCGCTAGTCACGATCCTGACCCTCGCACTCGGGATCGGCGCGAACACCGCGATTTTCAGCGTCGTCAACGGGGTGATCCTCAAGCCGCTCGGGTTCCCGGAGCCCGAGCGCCTGGTGTTCATCACCAGCCAGTTCCCGACGCTGGGGTTTGACCAGTTCTGGGTCTCGCCGCCGGAGTTCATCGAGTTCCGCGACCGCAACCAGGCGTTTCAGGGTGTCGGGGCCTATTCAGCCGGTGCCGTCAACCTGGGCTCGGACGCGCAGCCGGAGCGCGTCAATTCGGCGGTCATCACCTCGGAGCTGATGCCCGTGCTGGGTGTGCAGCCGATCCGTGGCCGGATGTTCACTCGTGAAGACACGTTGCCTGGAGCCGAAGACGTCGCCGTTCTTTCCACCGAAGTCTGGCGCACCTCCTTCCAGGCCAACGAAACGGTGATCGGCCGCGTGATCCAGGTCGATGGCGTTCCCACGCGCGTCGTGGGGATCATGCCGGCCGGCTATGACATCCATGATCAGAAAGTGCGGGTATGGCTCCCGCTGACGGTGGACCCGGCGAACCCGGGCGGGCGGGGCAGCCACTTCCTGTATCTGGTCGGACGCCTGAAGGCTGGAGTTTCGGTGAGGCAGGCCCGCGCCGATCTCGAGAACCTGCTCCAGCAGTGGGCCACCATGAATCCCAAGACGCACGTGCCCGACCAGAAAAATCACCGGCTTCGGTTCGACGGGCTGCAGGACGACATGATCGGCGCGATGCGCGCGGCGCTGTGGATGTTACAGGGGGCGGTTGGCTTCGTGCTGCTGATCGCGTGCGCGAATCTCGCGAATCTGCTGCTTGCGCGCGCCGAATCGCGGCAGCGCGAGTTCGCGATCCGGTCGGCGCTCGGCGCCGGGCGCGGCGCGATCCTCCGGCAGTTCCTGACCGAAGGTATTCTCCTGGCTCTGATCGGCGGCGCCGTCGGTGCGGCCCTTGGATACACGGCGCTCCAGGCGCTGATCGTCGCGGACCCCGAGAGCATCCCACGCTCGGCCGAGATCGCACTGGACCCGGCGGTGCTCGGCTTCACCCTGCTGGTGTCGGTCGGTACGGGGATGTTGTTCGGCATGGCGCCGCTGATGAACCTGCGGCAGCACGCGGTGAACATGACGCTCAAGGAGTCCGGCCAGCGTTCCACCGCGGGAGCGGCCCGCGCGCGGGTGCGCAGCACACTCGTGTCGGCAGAAGTCGCGCTCGCCGTCGTGCTCGTGATCGGCGCGGGTCTGCTGCTCCGCAGCTTCTGGAATCTGACGAGTGTCGACGCCGGGTTCAATCGGTCCAGGCTCTCGACCTTCGGCCTAGTATTGCCGGCACCCACCTATTCCACGCCGCAGGCGCGGGTGGATTTCTTCGCCAGGCTCACCACGCAGGTGTCTCAGATCCCGGGCGTTCAGGCGACGGCGGCGATGACCGGCCTTCCGCCATTTCGACAGGTGAATGCCAACGATACCGACTTCGAGGGTTATCAGCCGGGGCAGGATGAACCAGCTGAAAACGTCGACTACTACCAGACCGTCACCCTCGACTACCTGAAGACGATCGGGATAACGATCGTCGAGGGGCGCGATTTTTCACTGGCCGACGTGACCGGAGCGCCGGCGGTGCTGGTCAACGAGACGCTGGCCAAGACGTTTTACCAGGGACAGAGCCCGGTCGGACGCAGGATGCGACCTGGCTTCGGGCCGTTCGCGAGCGTCCCTTGGCACACGATCGTGGGCGTGGTGCGCGATGTCAAGCAGGGCGGCCTCAGCTCGAAGACCGGTACGGAGCTCTACCTCCTGAACGAACAGGGGCCAAAGATCGCGAATCGTGGAACCCGGAACATGAACATCGTCGTGCGCTCCGAGCTGCCGTTCAACGCACTGGCGCCGCAGATCCGCCGCGTCGTTCAGTCGATGGATTCGACCCTCCCGATCGTACGTATGCGGACGATGAAGGAGGTGTTCGGCGCCTCCGTATCACGGCCGCGGCTGCTCGTGCAGCTTCTCGGCACGTTCGCGGGGGTCGCGTTACTCCTGGCGGCGGTGGGCACCTACGGCATCCTCGCCTACGCCGTGACCGAACGGCGAAAGGAGATCGGCATCCACATGGCGCTCGGAGCGACGCGCAACAACGTGATGGGGAAGATCCTCGGGCAGGGGCTCCGCCTGACCGGCATCGGGCTGGTCGTCGGGCTGGGGGCGGCGTTCGGGCTCACGAGGCTGCTGCAGGCGCAGCTGTTCAACGTCAAGCCGACCGATCCGCTGACCATGGCGTCGGTGGCCGGCTTCATCACCCTGGTGGCCCTGGTCGCCTGCTACATCCCGGCGGCACGGGCCACACGCGTCGACCCGATGGTCGTGTTGCGGGACGAATAGAGAGGGCGTTGTGGGGCGATAGGGGGTGCACCTCGCCGCACCCCGGCCTTCCCCCGGACCTTTCAGCACCCTGCAGCTCGGTCCGACCCGTCAGCACCTGGCACCGCCCCTTTCAGCACCTGGCAGCCCCCCTCAGCACTTGCCGCCCCTCTCCGCCCCCCGCAACAGTAGAATGCGTGGCCTGTGTTCACCACTGCCACGCGGTCGCAACGCGTCGCTGTCTACAGCGTCCTGGTCGCCTGCGCCGTCCTGATCGGCCTGATCGAGACGACCCAGAACTACCTGCGTGCCGAGCTTCAGAGCCGCGCGTTTTCCTGGCGCATCGGCTTGGTCGATGCGCTCCCGTCCTGGATCCTGCTGGCCGCGCTGGTCCCGGCTGTCGTCGCGGTCTCTCGCCGCGCCAGGCTCGATCGTCCGCGGCCCGGCATAGCCATCGCAACCCACATGGGGGCCGCGCTGCTGTTCGCGCTGATCCACGAGTCCGTCATGGCGGTGTTCATGTCGTGGCGGTGGGACGATACGGGCCGGTTCGGGCTCTACCTCTGGAAGATGGCGACGGGGTATCTCGCGCTTGATTTCGTCGTGTACTGGGGCATCGTCGGGGGCTATTACGCGCTCGACTACGCCCGGGAGTTGCGACGTCGGGAAGTCACCGCCTCACAGCTGCAGGCCAGCCTCTCCGAGGCTCGGCTCCAGGCGCTGCGCGCACAGCTCAATCCTCACTTCCTGTTCAACACGCTGAACGCAATCTCGGTTCTGGCGATGAAAGGGGACAGCGCCCGTGTGACCCGCACCCTGACCCTGTTGAGCGAGCTGCTTCGGCTGACGATCGACGGTCTGCCGCAGGAAGTGCCGCTCGCACAGGAGATCGAGTTGACCGACCGCTACCTCGAGATTCAACGGATCCGATTCCCGGATCGCCTCGCGGTCGAGCGCGACATTCCCATCGATGTTCAGGACGCCCTGGTCCCCAGCCTCGTGCTCCAACCACTGGTCGAGAACGCCGTGCTGCACGGTGTCTCGCGGACAGTCGACGGCGGATGCATCACGTTGCGGGCGCGCCGGCGGGGCACCGACCTCGAACTGCAGGTGTGCGACACGGGGCCCGGGTTCGCGCGCGGCGCGACGCGCGAAGGTATCGGGCTGTCCAATACGCGCGCGCGGCTGGAGCAGTTGTACGGCACGTCTCAACGCGTGACCTGCGAGAACCGGGACGCCGGCGCGTGCGTGTCGATCGTGCTGCCGTTCCGGGCCGCGACCACAGCCGAGGAGGCCGTATGGGCGGGATGATTCGCGCGCTCGTCGTCGACGATGAACCCCTGGCGAGGGAAGGGATCCGGCTGCACCTGGCCAAGGAAAGTGATATCACCGTCGTGGGGGAGGCGACCGACGGACGCAACGCGGCGGCCCTGATCACCACGCTCAAACCGGACCTCGTGTTTCTCGACGTGCAGATGCCGGGACTCGATGGTTTCGAAGTCGTCGAGGCGGTGGCCCCGGCGTTTCTGCCGACCATTGTGTTCGTGACCGCCTACGATCAGTACGCGATCAAAGCCTTCGATGTGCACGCGCTCGATTACCTGTTGAAGCCGTACAGCGGCGATCGCTTCCAGTCGGCGATGCGAAAGGCGAGGGAGGAGATTGTCGCGCGAGGTTCCCACGACTCTCGCCGGCGGCTGCTGGAGATGATCGCCGAACGGGCCGGCGCCTCCGCGCACCTGAAGCGGTTCGTCGTCCGGTCGGGTGAGGGCTACACGCTGGTGCCTGCCGCCGACGTTGCGTTTTTCGAGGCGCAGGGCAATTACGTGCGGCTCACCACTGGATCCAGACACCACCTGCTGCGGATCACCATGGCGCAGCTCGAGAAGCGGCTGGATCCCAAACGATTCGCCCGCATCCATCGGTCGACCATGGTCAACATCGATCGCATCAAGGAGATTACGCCGGCCTGGCACGGTGACTTCGAGGTCCTGCTTCAGGATGGCCAGCGCCTTCGGTTGAGTCGCAATTTCCGCGAACGCCTGCTACCGTGATGCAGGCTGGCCAGCATGGATGAATCCCACGATCTCGACGAGCTCATTCGCGAGCTGAATGCAACGGCGCCCATCGTGCCGGGATCGATGTCGGCTCCGACGGGCGATACGACACGCATTGACCGCTGGCTGCGGATCGTCGCGTCGCAGAACGGCACCGACCTCCTCCTCGTGGCCGGCGCGCCGCCGTCGGTCCGGGTCGACGGCCGCGTCCTGCCTATGGACGAGGGGCCGCTCGACGGGGTCGAGGTGGAAGACGCCGTGCTTCCGGCCCTTCCGCCGCATGCGCGGCGGATCTATCGCGATCACCTGATCGTCGACGCCTCCTTCCGGATCCAGGGAGTCGGCCGCTTTCGCATCAATCTCCACCGTGAGCGCGGCCGGGCCGCGGCGGCGGTCCGGCTGCTCCCGCAACGCGTGCCTCGGCTCTCCACCCTCGGGTTGCCCGCGCAGGTGGAGCAGCTCGCCTCGCTGCCGCGTGGCCTCGTTCTGGTCGGTGGTCCGACCGGATCGGGCAAGACCACGACGCTCGCCGCACTGGTGGACGAGATCAATCGACGCGACCAGCGGCACATCGTGACGATCGAAGACCCGATCGAGTACGAGCACGTCCATCAGGGCAGCCTCGTGGAGCAGGTGGAGATCGGGATCGATGCTCCCGACTTCCCGACGGCACTTCGCGCCGCGCTGCGGCAGGCCCCCGACGTCATCGTGGTCGGCGAGATGCGGGACCCCGAGACGATGAAGATCGCCCTTGCGGCGGCCGAGACCGGGCACCTGGTGCTGTCGACGGTTCACACGACCGACGTCGGGTCGGCCGTGTCGCGGATTGCCGACTCGTTCCCCTCCGAGCGCCAGAATACGATCCGGCAGGAGCTTGCCATGGCCCTCGCGGCTGTGCTGACCCAGACTTTGCTGCCGAAGGTCGGCGGCGGCGTGGTGCCAGCCGCGGAACTGTTGATGGTCGGGTATGGCGCCAGGCAGCATATTCGTCGGAACGCGTTGCAGCACCTGCACCAGGAGATCACGATTACCCGCCGGGTCGGGTCCTTCACTCTGGAAGAATCGCTCTCGCGGCTCGTACGTGAGGGTTACCTGGAGTGGCGCGAAGCGCACGCACGGGCGGTCCACGTCGAAGAGTTCGAGCAACTTCAACCTCTACCATAATTGGGCAGCGGATGTTTTGGGCACGGATGATGCTGTGGTGTAGGCGCTAGGTATGGTGCATTCACGCACTTAGAGAGTGGAGGCTTAGATGAAACTCGTTCGGCGTACGATTGCAGTCTGCTTGGCAGTGCTGTTCATGGCCCCGGCGGCCAATGCGCAGAGCAACGTGATTGGGAAATCAGCGCTCGACAAGGCTGTCCAGGAGCGCGTCGCGCAGGATCAGTCCGACCGGGCCGCGATCCAGTCGCTGCTTCGTCGCGCGGAAGTGCGGGAGGTCGCCGGCAAGGCCGGGCTGTCGCTTGACAAAGCGGTCGCGGCCGTCTCGACCCTGCAGGGGGATGACCTGCGCCAGCTCGCCGAGCAGGCTCGTCAGGCGGATAACCAGCTCGCCGGCGGCGCATCGACGGTCGTCATTTCGACGACGACGATCATCATCGTGCTGTTGCTCGTGATTCTGATCATCGCAATCGCGAATTGACGGATGCCCGATGGCTTGTCGCCGCCGTTCTGCTGACGGCGGCGACAACCGTTTCGGCCCAACCTGTTCCCTCCCCTGTCCGGCTTCTCGACGTTCCCTACATCCAGCAGACCGAGGCGCTGTGCGGCGGGGCCGCGGCGGCGATGGTGATGCGTTACTGGGGCGCCACCGACATCCGCGCGGAGTCCTTCGCCGCGCTGGTCACGGACTCCGAACGCGGTATCCGCGCCGATGATCTGCTGCAGGACCTCGGGCGCCGAGGCTGGGACGCGAAGTCGTTTACAGGAGCCCGCGCTCTTGTCCAGGCACGCCTGGCTGCCGGACAGCCCGTCGTTACCCTGATCGAGGATCGTCCCGGTTATTTTCACTTCGTCGTGGTCATCGCCTGGGTGAACGGCCGGGTCATTCACCACGATCCGGCTCGCGCGCCTTTTCGAGTCATCGGCGAAGAGGCGTTCGACGCGGCGTGGTCTGCCTCCAGTCGGTGGACGATGCTGCTGTTGCCGCCCTCGGGAGGATTATCCAGGCCGGAAACCCCTGACGCCGCTGCGCCAGTCAACACGAGCGGTCCTTGTGGAGACCTCGTGGCGCAGGGCATTCGTACAGCGGAAACAGGCGACAAGCCGCTGGCGCTCGAGATCTTCACCGCCGCCGCGGGTCTGTGCCCGACGTCGTCCGGTCCGCTGCGCGAGGCAGCCGGCGTCTACGCGCTCGACGGAAAGTGGAGCGACGCCGCGCGGCTGGCACGAGCGGCGATCGACCGCGATCCGAAGGACCAGCATGCGTGGCGCATCCTGGCGACCAGCGCGTTCGTCGGCGGAGACGCCGCCGCCGCGCTCGAAGCATGGAACGCCGCGGGGGAGCCGCTCGTCGACCTCGTAACCGTACAGGGGCTCGATCGCACCCGTCATGCCGTGGCTTCCGGCGTGCTCGGTCTCGAGGTCGACACGGTTCTCACGACCAGGGCTCTCGCGGCGGCCGGGCGGCGGCTGAGCGATCTGCCGTCGGCAGAAGTCGCGCGGGTGACCTATCGCCCGCTCGGCGGAGGAAGGGCAAGCGTCGACGCGGTGGTGATCGAGCGCCCCCGGCTGCCGACGTCGCTCGGCAGTCTCGCGGCGACCGGCGCCCGACTTCTCACCGATCGGGAGTTGGGCGCGAACGCCGCAAGCATCACGGGGGGTGGCGAGCTCCTCGGTGCGTCGTGGCGCTGGTGGGAGAACCGCCCCCGCGTCGAAGTGGCGTATGCCGCGCCCTCATCCTCGGGGATCTGGCGGGCCGAGGCCTTCGGCGAGGAGCAAACCTACGGTCCGGCAGAGGAGGCGCTCGTCGAGGGTCGCCGCGGGGGCTCCGTGACTCTCTCCCAGTGGACGGGAACGCTCACGCGATGGCAGGTCGGCGCCGGAGTCGACGGGTGGCAGAGTCGCGGCCGAACCGGCTCGCTTACCGGGAGCGTGGAGCAACGGCTTGCCGGCGATCGACTCTCGCTTGAAGCGTCAGCATCGTTGTATGCCGGCGCGTTCAGCGCCTGGACGACCGGACTCGCCGCCGACCTCCGCTCCGCCGTCCGCCACGAGGGAACAGTCGTAACGGGTTCGGCCGGATTCGATTTCGCAGCGGCCGAGGCGCCTTATGCGCTCTGGTCCGGCGCAGGCTCGGGCCATGCGCGCCGCGCACTGCTGCGCGCCCACCCCCTACTTGACGATGGACGGATCACCGGCGACGTCTTCGGTCGCCGCGTCTACCATGCCGGCATCGAGGTCCGCCGCTGGGTACGACCGGTCATCAAGATCGTCCGCGTTGGGCCGGCGGTGTTTCTGGATGTCGCCGCCGCCGACGATCGGCTGCGGCCCGGGCGGGCGTGGCACACCGACGTCGGGGCCGGCCTCAGAATGGCGGTTCCGGGCAGCGGCGTGCTGCGACTTGATGTGGGGAAGGGGTTGCGTGACGGCGCGACGGCCTTCTCGGTCGGGTGGACACGGTGAAACCACCCAAAACTCAGAACTAGAGGTCAGAACACAGAACGCGGAAAACTCCGAACGACGAACGCAAGAACCAGATTCTGAGCTCTGTGTTCTGAGCTCAAAGGTTTCTTCCGATCCTCTCCTGCAGCTTTTCCCGGTACCCGCGGCTCAGGGTCAGGCGGGTGCCATCTTTCAGGAACACGACGTACTCGCCGTTGAACCACGGCTGCAGTTCTCGGACCCGTTCGATGTTCACGATGTGCGAGCGGTGGATCCGGTAGAAGGTATCGGTATGCAGCTTCGCCTCGAGCGCGTTCATCGTTTCGCGGAAAAGGTGGGCCTCGTTGCCGACGTGCAGCTTGACGTAGTTCCCGGCGGCTTCGATCCAGTCGATCTCTTCCGCGCGGACGAAGAAGACCCGGCCTCCCGATTTGATGACGAACCGCTCGATCTTGCTGGAGACCGGTTTGAGATCCTGGACGAGCTCCAGGAGTCGGCGTTCGAGCTCGCCGGTCGATCGACGTTCGAGCTGCAGGCGAGCACGCGCCAGACCGGAGTGGAAACGGTCCTTGTCGAACGGCTTCAGGAGGTAATCGATGGCGTGCACGTCGAAGGCTTTGAGCGCGTACTTGTCGTAGGCCGTCACGAACACGACAAACGGCATGTGGTCGGGCCCGACGGCCTCGATCACCTCGAAGCCCGTGGCACCCGGCATCTGGACGTCGAGAAACACGATGTCGGGCCGGAGCTTCTGGATTGCGGCGATCGCCGCAAGACCATCACCGACTTCCTCCACGACTTCGAGCCAGTCTTCGGTCTTCAGCAGCATCCGCAGACGCTCACGGGCGAGCGGCTCGTCGTCGGCGATCAGGGCACGGATCCGGGGCGTCCTGGGATCGCTCATGCGACGCGGGCGGCGGTCTCGGTGACGAGCGGGGCGCGCTGCAGCGGGATGGCGATGCGTACCGTCAGCCCGCCGTCACCCTCGGAGAACTCGAGCTGCTGCGCGTCGCCGTAGAGGCACTCGAGACGATCCCGGGTGTTCGCGAGGCCGACGCCACTTCGGAACTGGTTGCGCGCGCTGCCACTCAGCCCCGCCCCGTTGTCGCGCACCTCGAGGGTCAGCTGATCGCCCTGAATCCTGGCATTGATCTGTACGAGCCCCGGGCCCGTGCGCGGCGAGATGCCGTGCTTGATCGCATTCTCGACGATTGGCTGCAGGATCAACCGCGGCACCTCGGCGTCGAGGGTGAGAGGATCGATTTCGTATCGAACCGTGAGCCGGTCCTGAAAACGCGTCTGCTCGATCTCCAGGTATTTCTGCAGGAACTCCAGCTCTTCCTGCAGCGGTACCCGCGCCGCGCCGGTGCGATCGAACGTCAGTCGAAGCAGATCGCTCAGGCGGCTGATCATCCGATCGGCCGAGTCCGGATTGCTGTGCACCAGCGTCGAGATGGCGTGCAGGGTATTGAACAAGAAGTGCGGATGGAGCTTGGCTTCAAGCGTTTTCACGCGGGCCTCCATCAGCCGTGCCTGGAGCTGGGCTTCGCGGATCGCGCGCGCCTGGACCTCCCGGTAATACCCGAGCGCGTAGGTGAAGCCGACGACCGTCGTGTAGGTCATCAACAGCCAGTCCAGGTTGGTGAGGTGCGTCCTCTGCAACGCCGTCAGCCAGCCAAGCGGCGGACGTCCCCAGAGAAGACCCCTGACGCTGATCATGGCCGCCGCGTGAACGATCGTGAACAGCAAAGCCGCGCAGGCGTGAACCAGGATTACCCTGATCCGTAACTCGTCGATCCGGAACCGGTGAACCAGCCGAAAGATAACCGACGCGGCTGCCGCTGGGATGTACCAGTAGGCGAGGTTGAGGACGAGCAGGCTGCCCACTTCGATGTTCATGGGGTCCTTGCTCGTCAACGCCGTCAGCCGGTATGCCTGCGCGGTCGAGAACAGGCCCAGCAGCGTCGCGGCTCCGAAGACCCACCGCACGGGCGGCGCCCAGGGTTTCTGCATGTAAGGGAAACTATCGGACGGCGACAGGTGCCGCGTCAAGATCGGACTGTGCGTTCGTCACTGCCCCCGCGGGCGACACGTCCCGCCCATCGAATTCGGGGTTTCGTCCCGGCTCAGTCCACCGCAACAACGATCAGGGTGGCGTCGTCCTGGAGGGAGCCGCTTGTGAACGACGCCACGCACTCGGAGAGGCGTGCCTCGAGGGCAGGAGCGCTGCAGGCGCGGTTCGCGACCGCCGCGGCGATGAGGCGTTCTTCGCCGAATTCCTCATCGTTACCGTCGCGAGCCTCGGTCACCCCGTCGGTAAAGAGAATGACC
>JACDBQ010000151.1 GCA_013694845.1 Acidobacteriota bacterium | reverse complement strand
CCGCCGATCAGGCCATGGCCCGCATGGCGGAGGTGGCCGAAGCTCGCGGCATCGGCGAGCGCACGGTGCAGTACCGGCTGAAGGACTGGGGCATCTCGCGCCAGCGCTACTGGGGGACGCCGATTCCCGTCCTCTACTGCGACAAGTGCGGGATGGTGCCGGAGAGCTTCGAGAACCTGCCCGTCCGGTTGCCCCGGATCACCGAGTTCAGCGGCCGTGGCGACTCACCGCTCGCGCAGGTGCCGGAGTTCGTCAACGCGACGTGCACGAAATGTGGCGGTCCTGCGAAGCGGGAAACCGACACCATGGACACGTTCGTCGACTCCTCGTGGTATTTCCTGCGCTTCTGTGACCCGCACAACGAGGATCTGCCGTTCGATCCCGAGAAGGTGGCGTACTGGGGTCCGGTCGATTTCTACAGCGGCGGGGTCGAGCATGCGATCCTGCACCTGATTTACTCCCGGTTCTTCACCCGGGTGTTCCGGGACATCGGCATGACGTCGCTCGACGAGCCCTTCAGCCGCCTGCTTACGCAGGGGATGGTGCTCAAGGCCGGTCAGGTCATGTCGAAGTCCAGGGGTAACGTCGTCGACCCCGATGACATGATCGAGAAGTTCGGGGCGGACGCGCTGCGGCTGTACGTGATGTTCGTCGCACCGCCCGAGAAGGAGATCGAATGGACGGACGCGGGGCTCGAAGGCAGCTGGCGTTTTCTCGCCCGCGTCTGGCGTCTCGTCGATCAGCTCAGCGAGACCATCGGCGGTGAAGGGATCCCTGGCCCTGAGTCGCAGGAGCTGAGCGATGAAGAGCGGGCGCTGCGCAGGAAGACCCACGAAACGATCCGGCGCGTCACGCTCGACCTCGATCCTCGCGTCCATCTGAACACCGCCGTGTCGGGGTTGATGGAACTGGTGAACGAGCTGTATGGCTTCTGCGGCCGCAGCCGCTGCCTCGTGGTTGGTCGCAGCGACGAGGAGGCCAGTGTCGGCGTGATCGAACGTCCTGGCACCGTGGCCGTGTTGAAAGAAGCTGTCGAAGCGCTGGTGTTGATGTTGTCGCCGTTTGCACCGCATATGGCCGAAGAGCTCTGGGAGATGCTGGGCCACGCGGGAGGCATCGTGGCGGCTGGCTGGCCGGCATTCGACGCAGACGTGGCGAAAGCGCCCGAGATGACGGTGCCGGTGCAGGTCAACGGCAAGCTCCGAGCGCGGCTGGTGGTGCCTGCCGAAACGACTGAAGAACAACTGCGCGAGCTGGTGATGGCGGATCCGCAGGTCACGAAATACCTCGAGGGCCGGACCATCCGGAAAGTCGTGATTGCCGGGAGCGGAACCGACCGGCTGGTCAGCATCGTGGTGAGCTGATGCCGCGCCTGTCACGTCGCGTGCTCGTCCTTGGTGCCTTGTTCGCGAGCATGGCCTGCGGCTACTCGCTGGCCGGCCGCGGGGCCTTTCTTCCGCCCCACATCCGCACGATCGGCGTACCGCTGTTTACGAACGCGACCTCTGTCTTCGACGTGGAACGACGGGTGACCGAACGTGTTCGCTCCGAGCTGATCGGTCGAGGCAAGTACAAGGTCGAGACGGCCGCGCAGGGCGTCGACGCCGTGCTCTCCGGCGAGATCTCGTCCATCTCGATCGTACCGTCCGCGTTCAACGCCCAGCGGCAGGCGACTCGATACGCGCTGGTGCTCACCGCGAAGATCGAGTTCCGCGATCTGAAAGACAACAAGGTCCTCTGGAGCAATCCATCGATGCAGTTCCGCGAGGAGTACGAGATCTCCGGTACGGTCACGGATCCGAACGCGTTTTTCGGGCAGGACGTGAACGCGCTCGACCGCCTGGCGGCGGAGTTCGCCCGGACCCTCGTCAGCGCGATCCTCGAGGCGTTCTGATGCCGGCGGCAACGGCAGCCGCGGTCCGCAAGGCCATTTCTCTCGGCAAACCCGAGCTCGTCTACCTGGTTGTCGGAGACGACGAGGCCGAGATGTCGGAAATCGCGGCGGCGGTCAGCGACCTCGTCGAGGACGAATTACGCGCCTTCAATCTCGAGCGACTCTATGCCAGCGACAAAGGGGTGACCCCCTCGTCCATCGTCCAGGCTGCTCGCACCCTGCCGATGCTCGGCGACCGACGCGTGGTGATCGTGCTGCGCGCCGAACGGATGTTCAAACCGAAGCGACGCGGGAAGGCGGTGGACGCCGACGAGGACGCGGGTGGCGACGATGCGGACCCCGCAAGCGACCTGGCTGCGCTCGAGGAGTACATCAAGCGGCCGGAGCCGCTGACCACCTTGGTGTTCGTCGCCGCGGACATCGATCGCCAGCGCAAGGTCTACAAGGCGTTGCAGAAGCACGCCACGATCGTCGAATGCTGGGGGCTGCGGGGCAGCAAGGACGCGAAGGTCGACGCGAGGGAGGTGGCGCGCACGGCCGAAATGCTCGTCAAGAAAGCTGTCAGTGATGCAGGCCAGCAGATCGAGCCAGCCGCGTCACGGCTCCTGGCCGAGCGAGCCGGGACAGACATCGCGCGACTGCGGGGGGACATCGAACGGCTCCTCCTGTATGCGGCAGGCACGGGGAAGATCGGTCTTCAGGACGTCCGCGAGGTGGTCAGCAGTGAGACCGCCCAGGATGACTGGGCGGTCACGAATGCGATCGGCCGCGGGGATGCCGCAGAGGCACTCCGACATCTGGCCCTCGCGCTCGAGAGTGGAGGAGTGTCGTACCAGATCCTGGGTCAGCTTGCGTGGTATGTCAGGGAACGACTGACGACTGCCGATCCGAGGCGAGTCCCGGCAGCCGTGGAAGCGCTGTTCCGAACGGACCTCGACCTGAAGAGCTCTGGTGGGGATCCGCGGGTCCTGCTGGAACGGCTGGTCGTGGACCTATGCCGCCGCTGATTTCTTGCTGACGCGAGCGGCGAGGCGCGACTTGTAGCGGCCGGCGGCGTTCCGGTGGATGACCTTCTTCGCGGCCATCTTGTCGACCAGCGACACCGTGTCGCGCAGCGCATTCTTCAACTGTGCGGCATCCCCCTCGTCGAGCGCCGTGCGCATCGTCCGCAAAGCGCCGCGCAAGCGGGTGCGCATCTGACGGTTCCGCTCTCGGCGGACGAGATTCTGACGGTGCGCTTTCAGCGCAGAAGCGTGACTAGCCAAAGACGTTACCCCTCCGAAAAACTCAGAATTCAGAACAAAGATCCCGAACGACCCTGAAACCCTCGGACTCGACCCCGAACCCCGGACCCGTTACAAACCCGTCATTATAACACTTTCCGCCTCCCCCGACCCTCCTTCATCCGCCGCAATTCCCGGCGCTCACGCTTGTCGGGCGACCCCGCGTTGGCAGCCCTCACGAACGGCCGGGTCAGGCGGGCCATTCTCAAGACTTCGGCCTCCTCTGGGGTCGGTTGGGGCGTGACGTCTTCGTACAGCTTGCGTGCTTCGGCCTTCGGGATGTGCTGCTCCGAGAGGCCCTTGACGATCACCTTCTGCTTTCGACCGAGCGGACGTGAGATCTCGATTTCGTCCCCCGCCCTCAATTCACGGTGCGGCTTGCCGCCTTGACGGTTGACCTCGACCTTGCCACCCCGACACGCCTTCTGGGCCTCAGATCGCGTGCGATAGAGACAAGTGACGTCGAGCCATACATCCAGCCGCATGGGGAGGATTACACCACGTGCGACGTGCGACGTGCGACGTGCTGCTAGTCGTCGCGTAGCGCTGCGACGGGGTTGAGCCGTGCGGCGGGGCGAGCGGGGATATAGCTGGCGATCCGCGCGACGGTCGCGACCGCGTCAGCCGCCTGGTCCTGAGTGCGCACGAACAGGTGCACGGGGTCCAGCGCAACGCTGTGCTGCCCGGTCACGGACTGGTTGAATGCCAGGTAGGCGAACGGCACCGGCGATCCATTGACCTCCGTGGTCACCGCGTTTTCGACGATGCCGATGGCCGTGATCCAACCGCCGTACTGCTCGAACCGCCCGCCGATCGGGTCACGGCCGGCCCAGTATTTCTGCGCCCTGGCCTCGTTGACGACTCCGACGGCCGGCGCGGCGGCGTTGTCGGCCTTTCTGCATTCGCGCCCTTTCACGACTCGCGAACCGAGCGTCCGGAAGTAGTTCGGGCCGACGTGAGACATGTGCACGGTCACGTCTTCTCCCCGCGCGGTGGGGTACCCGTCCACTTTGGTCTGGTTCACCCATGACCCTCGGGGTGGGGACCATCGTGGCCCATGCCGCGAAGGTGACCTGCGGCAGTGCGTGTATCCCGTTCCAGCGCACCGGCGTAGCGCGCGTGTGCCCGACCTTCATCGTAGGGGGCGAGCCCGGCGTTGACCGACGCACTGACCACGCCGTTCAACATTGAAGCCCAGAGGTGCGTCGAGCGCCGTCCGGCGGCTTCGTGCGAACAACCCCGTACCGCGAGCAGGACAAGGTTCAGGGACACCTGCGCCGCGAGGAGCGTGTTGCGAACAGCACTGCGCGACGTCGTATTGCAGGACTGGTCACGAAGAGAAATCAGAACGTCCGTCGGGGACGCCCGCGATGCGGGCAGAGCGCCGAAGAGCAGCCCGGTAAGGACTGACAATCCCGACGTCAGGCCAAGCGCGAGCCCCATTGACCTCGAGATGCATGTTCTCGATCGCGATGCCGCCCGGAACCTGATGTCTGGAGAGGAGCTGCAGGGCCAGCCACGCGACCCGAGCCCTGCCGCCCCGCCGAGGACGGGCCGTGTCAACGACTTTGAGTGTGCGCCGTGAAAGGTGAATCAACGCAGCCGGTGAGAGTCCGGTCCGAGGAGGTGTCGGTACGCCTTGGTAGCTACCCGGGCGATGGCGAGGGCGACCGAGCCATCGAAGCTCCGGGGACAGAGGTCCGCTTCGGGCGGGCCAGCGAGTGTGCGGGCCGCAACGCGAGTGAAGCCTGAGCAGGCCTCGAAAGTTTGAATGCGGGCGCCGAGTCTCCTCTCAATAGACGAAGGCCGTCGAGGTCGACCAGAACGACCGACAAGCGAAGGTCGACCTGCTCGCCGGGGTAGTGGGCGCGGCATGTACACACGCGGTGATTCGCAACACGGGAGGCCTGTCGGGCTGTCAGGGAAACCTGGCAACGGCTCTATCGGGAGCCGGGTACGGCAGGAATCGGAGGGGCTCATAGTACTGTCGAAACCGGGTAACGCCGGTGGAGGGAAGGAGCCCTGGTTCGAGGTGCGCTTGGACGAGCTGAGGAGAGGGGGATTGGCGTGAGCCTGGCAACTCCCGAACGAATCCGGACGCTCCAACGAGCGCTGTACGTGAAGGCCAAGCAGGAGCCGACGCGGCGGTTCCATTTTCTGTATGACAAGGTGTGGCGTGACGACATCCTCGCACATGCATTCGCGCTCAGCCGGGCGAATGGCGGAGCGCCAGGTGTGGACGGGGAAACGTTTGCGCGCATCGAGGGCTACGGGGTGGAGCGCTGGCTCGGCGAATTGCGAGAGGAGATTCGGACCGGACGCTACAAACCGCAGCCGGTCAGACGCGTGATGATTCCGAAAGCCAGTGGTGTGGGCCAGCGGCCGCTCGGCATACCCACGATCCGCGACCGGGTTGTGGAGACCGCGGCGACGCTGGTGCTCGAACCGATCTTCGAAGCGGACTTCGATGCAGCGGCCTATGGGTACCGTCCCAAGCGCGGTGCGCTCGATGCCGTGCGGGCCGTCCACCTGGCGATTGATGAGGGGCACACCGAAGTGGTCGACGCCGATGTGTCCAAGTACTTCGATACGATTCCGCACTCAGCACTCCTGCGGTGCGTCGCGCGCCGCATCAGTGATGGGAAGATGCTGCATCTCATCAAGATGTGGCTGAAGGCGCCGGTTGAGGAAACCGACGAGCGGGGGCATCGACGGATGAGTGGCGGAAAGAAGGCCACACGAGGAACACCGCAGGGTGGGGTGGCATCGCCGCTCTTGGCGAACATCTACATGCACCGGTTTATCAAGGCTTTTCGCAAACACGGTCTTGACGCACGGTACGGCGCGGTGTTGGTGACCTATGCTGATGACTTCGTGGTCCTCTGTCGGCACGACGCCGCAGAGGTACTCGACACGATTCGGCGGTGGATGGCCAGCATCGGGCTCGCGCTGAACGAGGACAAGACGCGTGTGTGCAATGCCCGACGTGAATCGTTCGACTTCCTCGGCTACACCTTCGGTCCGATGTACTCACCGCGAACCGGCGGACGCTACAACGGTGCACGGCCTTCCCGGCACGCACGGTTCGATGAGCGGGGAGGAGAAACGGAGCGATGGACTTCTCGGCGAGCGCAGCAACGAAAGAC
>JACDBQ010000083.1 GCA_013694845.1 Acidobacteriota bacterium | reverse complement strand
GGCGCGGTGGCGAAGACACCGTCCCGGGCAGCGCGCGTCAGCTCGGCATCGGATCGGTCAGCTCCATCGCCGAGTGTCTCGACATCCTGGAGACGCTGGACCGCGCCAACGAAGACGTCAGCATGGTGGATCGCTTCAAACAGCTGCTCGGTTTGAAGCGGGCATCACGGCGTTCGCAGATAAAGCTTCCCGCTACCCAGACCGCCAAAGCGGGATGACGATAATCGGTTCTTGACTCTGGGCTCAAGGCTTTAGCGGCTCGACCCGAACGCCTCCCCAGAATCGCTTTTCAAGCCCGAACATCCGCTACCTATCTCACAGAATACGCCTTCAGGCGTCTAGAATTTACCTACGCGCTTCCCCATGCGGACGCGGCGCCGCATGACGTATAAAGCCCCGAAGATCAAAGCAATTGCGACGGTTAGGACGGCTATGGTCGTTCCTGAAACTAGGTACATGGTGTCTACCTTTCGGAAGGTGTTGAGTCTTGCTTCTATTAAGTGAGTTCAGTAACACGGAACCGCCGGTGGCGGCCCGCGTCCGTTGTGATAAGTGTCTGCCGTGAAATCACGAAAGTTTAGCTGAAGCAAGAACCAAAGAGCCGGAGAGTTACAGGCCCGAGACCTAAGGCCGGATTACAGTTCCGCACTCCGACCGCAAAGAATGTAAGGTCCGGAAAGCGCGTTCTGTCAGAAAAACCAACAAAGACAGGCGTTGATGGTCGCATCGCAGAGGCATATCCGATGCACTCCTGCCCTGCGGTCGTTCGACGCGCATTCTGATGCGGTGTCCGCATCGACGACCTGAACCCGGGTGGCCGCCGCCCAGAAAGGTCCGTCAATGTTTGCGACTGCTCATCAAGTTCGTGCCCTCGCCTTCGCCGGCGCCGTCCTCCTCGGTGGCACGACGACCGCCGTCGCGGCTGATCGCGGGAACGACAGGCCACTGCCGGCAGTCGACTTCACTCTGGCGAGCAGTGTGCCGTTCGTGCCCGGCGTCGCGACCGCGATGCTGCCCGCACTCCTGACCAACGCTTCCGCGGAACCCAAGGCTGCACCGGTCGCGGACGCGGCGCAGGGTCGAGCGCTGGACCTGGCCATCCCGCGTGGTCAAGGCGGGTTCGGATCCTCCTCTCTGCGCCGGACGATGTACGTGTCGTTCGCCGCGCTTCAGGTGATGGACGCAGTGTCGACGCGCAAGGCGCTGAGCGGCGGCGCGATCGAAGCCAACCCGATGATGGCCGGTCTCGCTCGCAATAGCGCCGCCCTGTTCGCGGTCAAGGCTGGCACCGCTGCCGCGACCGCCTACTTTGCCGAGCGCCTGGCGAAGAACCATCCGCGCCGCGCGATGATTCTCATGGCCGTGCTCAACACCGCGTATGCCGGCGTCGTCGCCCACAACTACCGGGTCGCCCGCGCGAACTGACGCCCGATCTGCAGCGCGGGGCGCCTGGCACCGATAGGTTGTCAGAGTCCGTGGCTGTTGGCCTGATGCCAGCGGTCGCACCCGCCTCCAGCCAGCGGTGGCCAGCATGAACCTCGAACCGATACTCCAGACCGGCGCGGTGCTCGCGGTGCTCCTGTGGGCCGGGCTGGCCGCCTACGTCATCCACATCGATCGCCGGCGCACGGCCGCGCGCGGCACGGTCAGGGCGATCCTCTCGACCCTGCAATCCGAGGACGTCCACGCGACCACCGTCGCCGAGCGGGTCGCTCGGGTGACGCCGCTCCTCGAGCGCGTGTCGCGTGACATGATCCTGCACACCGCCGCTGATGCCGGCACCCCCCGTGACACCTTCGACGTTCTCGCCACCTACCTGGTGGACCGCTGGGGGATCTACACGCTGGCTCGCGAGGCGTCGTTCCACCGCAAGTCCCGGGACATCTGGCGGCGCACCGCATCCCTGAAGATCCTGTTTCACCTCGATCATCCGCAGATGTGCGATCTGCTCGCGCGTGCCGTCGCGGGCGACAACCCCGACGTCGCGTCGGTTGGACTCACCCTGCTCGGGATGTCGACCGATCCCCAGGCGACGGGAATCCTGATCAACGCGTTGAAAGGGCAGAAGCACCCGCCGTCGCGGATCGCCGTCCACCTGGAACATTCTCCACTCCGGCCCGCCGATGCCTATCGCCCGCTGCTGTTCGACGAGGATCCGGTGGTTCGTTTCTGGGCCGCGAACCTGCTCGGGGAATACCCGGAACTGGACTGGGTCGAGACCGAGCTCGCGACGCTGGTGAACGATCCGGACGCGCGCGTCCGCAAGGCGGTCATCCAGTCGCTCGGCAAGGTTGGTGACAACATCGCGGCCTCGGCGGCGCTGCGCATGCTCCGGGATCCTGCCGCATTCGTCCGCGCGCACGCCGCACGGGCGCTCGGTGAGCTCGATCGGCCCGAGGAGGCGCCGGCCGTCGCGGAGCTGCTCGGGGATCCCGACTGGTGGGTGCGAGGCGCGGCCAAGCACTCCCTGGAAACGATGGGCTCCGAGGTCTGGCCGGTGCGGATGCGCTGCCTGGATCATCCGGACGAGTTCGTTCGCAACGGCGCGGCGGAAGTCTTTCAGAATCTCGGTATCCTCG
>JACDBQ010000081.1 GCA_013694845.1 Acidobacteriota bacterium | reverse complement strand
CGCTCGCCCGATGAAGGAAATTCCCACCGGCAGCTCACCGACGTACCCGGCTGGCACGCTGATGTTGGGATAGCCGGCGATTGCGGCTGGCGACGCGCTGGCCCCGAGGAAGTGGTCGCCGTTGACCAGGTCGATCGGCCAGGCCGGGCTCCCGGTCGGCGCCACGAGCGCATCGAGCCGATGCTTGGTCATCACCGCGTCGATGCCGAGCACCCGCGACCGATTGCGGCACGTCAGCAGTACCCGCCGGTACGCGGGGGACGTGAGCGGCCCCTTCTTCTGCGCCATCCTTAGGATTTCCTGTCCGAAGAACGGCATCTCCCGCGACGACTCCTTCGAGTTGAACGCGATCAGCTCCGCAAGCGAGGTCACCTTCGCCGCCGGACCCCGCGACGCCAAGTAGCTGTTCAGGCCGTCCTTGAATTCGAACAACAGGATGTCGAACTCGCAGTCGTCGAGCTGAGATGCCGTCGCGATGTCGGCTGGGTCCACGATGATCGCGCCCTGCGCGCGCATCACGCCGATCGCTTCTTCGATGAGCCGATCGGCCTTCGGGCTGTAGCCGAAGTACCGCCGACGCGGGACGCCGATGCGCGCGCCGCGCAGAGCGCCGGCGTCAAGCGCCTTGACGTAGGCCGTGTTCCTGCCAGCGCTCCGCGCGGTTGCCGGATCCCGTGGGTCTGCGCCGCTGAGAACCGTCAGCAACGCCGCCGCATCGGCCACCGTTCGTGCCATCGGTCCCGCCGTGTCCTGGGTCGTCGAGATCGGGATGATCCCGGATCGACTCACGAGCCCGACGGTCGGCTTGATTCCTACGATGCCGTTCGCCGAGGCGGGACAGACGATCGAACCATCGGTCTCCGTGCCGACGCCGATCGCGGCGAGGTTCGCCGCGACTGCAACGCCGGTTCCCGAGCTCGATCCGCACGGATTGCGGTCGAGGACATACGGGTTGCGGACCTGGCCGCCGCGTGCGCTCCACCCGCTGGTCGAACGGGTGGAGCGGAAGTTCGCCCACTCGCTGAGGTTGGCCTTCGCGAGAATCACGGCCCCTGCGCCGCGGAGCCGCTCGACAATGAACGCATCGCGCGGAGCAGACGACCCCTCGAGCGCGAGCGAGCCGGCAGTGGTCATCATGCGATCGGCGGTATCGATGTTGTCTTTGATGACAACCGGGATGCCGTGCAGCGGTCCCCTGAGGCGACCGGCTTTGCGCTCGGCGTCCATGGCCTCCGCGATCGCCACCGCGTCCGGGTTCATCTCGATGACGGAGCGAAGCGCAGGCCCGCGCCGGTCGATCTCCTCGATCCGCTTCGAGTACAGGTCCACCAGTCGCCGCGATGTCACACGCCCTGACGCCATCGCGTCCTGGAGTTGCGCGACCGTCATTTCGTCGAACTCGAAGCTGAGGACCTGCGCCGGCTGCATGCCGTCGTGCGTGACACCCAGCGACAACAGGAGTGGCAGGAGAACAAGGAGTCGGCTCACGCCGAGAGCATATACGTGCCTGCGCACCACCGTATAATCCGCGGATGCGCATACTCTGGAATACACGGTGCGTGAGCAAAGGCGTCACTCTCGTTGTGGCCATCCTCGCGAGCCCGGCGCTCGTGTTCACCCAAAGCGCTCCGCCGGAAGCCGAACGACGCGCAAGTCAGTTATCGCCCTTTACCGCCGACGACATGCTGAAGGTCGCGACCGGCGTTGTGCTGGACCTCGCCGAGGACGGCTCACGGGTGGCCGTCGTCGTTCGTCGTCTGATCGACAACGATTCAGTCGATCACCGGCGCTACGGCGATCCGACCTATCTCCCGCCTTTGCGAGGGCGGCTCGAGATCGTCGATGTCAAGACAGGCGCGAAGGAGATGCCGTTCACGGAACTGATCAACGTCCGTAGCGCCGCGTGGTCGAGGGACGGGCAGCGCCTCGCGATACTCGTGCCGCGCGAAGCGGCCACGGCGGACGGCTTTCCCACGACGGCGCTCTATCTCTGGGATGTGGCGCGGAGGTCGCTGACCGAGATCAAGCCGTCGCAGCCGATCGCCGTGAACTCCAGTCTCGCATGGACGCCCGACGGCTCGTCACTTGTGATCGCGCTCCGCAGCGCTGAGCTCGATCGCGAAGCGCGCACCACGTTCAAGACACTGACGGAAGGCCCCGTGATCGTGCACAAGTCGAGCGAGCCGTTCCTCGAATGGGACCTCCTGGGCCGGAGTGCGCGCACGCGTTCGGTCGCAACACTGAACCTTTCGACCGGCACGGTCCGCGCCGTGGTGCCGCAGGGCCGGATCTCAAGTTACCAGGTCGCTCGTGACGGCTCCTTCATGATCGTCATGGAAGACGTCACCGAAAAG
>JACDBQ010000003.1 GCA_013694845.1 Acidobacteriota bacterium | reverse complement strand
CGGCCATGTGCGGGTGGAGCAGATCCCCGTGCCCGCGGAAGGCGAGGTAAGCGCGGCGGCGGTCACGGTGGAGCCGGAGTCGGGCTCGACCCAGCCCACCTCGCCCATCCTCCTCGTCGGTCCGCTCGAACGCTCGTGACCCATCGCCGCATCGCGGCGGCGGCGTTACTGGGGCTCGCCTGGTTCACCGGGCCGCTCCGCTCGCAGGCCCTTCCCCCCGACATCGCGGAGGAACGCTCGGCCCACACCGAGTGGCTCGCCTCCGCGGCCAACTCTCCGCTCGCGGCGGTGGCGCAGCAGCCGGTCGGGCCCGGAGTCACCCTGGGCCCGCCCGGCGCGGACCTGCCCCTCGAAGGCGTGGCCGAGCATCGCGTCACCGAGCGCAACGGGATGGTGACGTTGAAGGGTCCGGAGGGAAGTCGAGTCATACCGCCCGGGCGTTCCCTCGTCCTGGGTGCCTGCGTCCTCACGTCGGCCGGGGCCGCGGGTCGCCGCGTCCTCACGGTGTACGGGAAGAACAGAAAGGCGAAGACCGCCGAGTACTATCCGTACGATCGCGGACTGGTCTTCACCGGACCACTCCACCCTCCGACGCAGCCGGGGCGGGTTCGGGTCCTCGCTCTCGACGGCATCGAAAGTGACGCCACGGAAGCCGGAACCGTCGTGGTCCCTCTCGGCGATCGTCCCGTCCGTCTTCGGGTTCGGCGGATCCCGACCGGGAACGAGGACGAGGCCGAGCTGGAGATCTTCTTCCGGGACGACACCAACGCGGCCGGCACCTATCCGGCCGGGCGATTCGTCTCCCTGATCCCCCTCGGCGCGGGCCGCTATCGCCTGGACTTCAACCGCGCCCGGAATCCGTTCTGCGCCTACAGCTCGGCCTTCCCCTGTCCGGCTCCATGGCGAGGCAACACGATCGAGGCCAAGGTCGAGGCCGGGGAGCGCTATCTGGGCGGCGGCCTGGCTGCGCCGCCGACGGTGCCCGAGTCGCGGTGAGAGGCACGGCCGCGGCAACCGTACTCGCGCTGGCGCTTCTGGCCTGTCGCTCCTCGTCTCCGGCGGACGAGTGGCGCGCGGTGCTGGACCTGGCGGGCGGGGAGCTCCGGTTCGGGGTGGCTCTGGAGAATGGCGACTCGGGCTGGCGCGGCGAGCTGTGCAACGGGGCCAAGTGCCAGCCGTTCTCGGCGGTAACCGTGGGGGGCGATAGTGTGCTACTGGAGATGGCCGACTACGCCGCGGCGATCACGGCAAGGCTCCAGGGCGACTCGCTTACCGGCGCTTACCGAAACGTGGGAAACCGGGGCCCGCGGGTGATCCCATTCCGCGCGGCTCGAGGGCGTTGGCCCACCAGCCCTGACCCGGGGCGACTGGTGGGCCGATGGGACGCCACCTGGATGGGAGACTTCGGCACCAGCCCGCGAGTGATCGAGCTCCGCCACGGCGACGCGGGCCTGGAGGGCACGATCATCTCGAACACCGGCGACTACGGACATTTCGCCGGCCAGGTGCAGGGCGACAGCTTCGCCCTCACCCACTTCGACGGATCATACGTCTACCTGCTCACCGGGGAGCTGGGGGGTGGAGCCGGCGTGCCGGACACGCTCCGGGGCCTGTTCCACGCCGGCCTGCGTGCCCAGACACCGTGGATCGCGGTGCGGAGCACGGGCGGCCCCCATCTCAAGCCGCTCACCGAGAACACCCAGGCCGACACCGCCGAACCCTTCCACTTCGCGTTTCCCGATCTGGAGGGACGTGTGGTCACCGAGCGGGACCCGCGCTTCGCCGGCAAGGTGGTCGTGGTGGATATCTTCGGCACCTGGTGTCCGACCTGCCACGACGCGGCGCCGGAGCTGGTCAAGCTTTACCAGGCTTATCGGGAGCAGGGGCTGGAGATCGTGGGCCTGGCCTACGAGGTCTCGGGCGACACGGGAGTCGACCGGCGTCAGGTGCGGCGCTACCGCGACAAATTCAGGATTCCGTTCACCCTGCTTCTCGCAGGGGTCAACGACACCGAGGCCGCGGCGGCGAGCCTGGCCCAGCTTCAGGGCTTCACCTCGTTCCCCACCACGATCTTTCTCGGCCGAGACGGGAAGGTGCGCCGGATTCACGCGGGATTCTACGGCCCGGCCACGGGGGCGCAGCACGCGAAGCAGGTGCGGGACTGGAGGCAGGAAGTGGACCGTCTCCTGGCGGAGAAACGCCCGGCCGCTCTGTCACCCTGAGCGGAGCGAAGGGGACCATCCTCGATATGGCCCCCTTCACTTCGTTCAGGGTGACACGCCCTTTACCCGTTCATTCTCCCCCTTTACGACCCTTTAGCTTCACTCCGGCAGTCGTCGCCTCAGGATCTACCCTGAGCCCGATCCATTCCCCCGCCAGGGCGTGTCCCGGAACGCCGCAGAGCAGCCAGAACCATCCCGCCTCCTCGGTCTCGAAGGTGGTGCGATCGCTTTGTCCACCCGCGAGACCGGTGGTGACTCCGCGGCTCATCGCGTTGGTGAAAGCGGGGCGGCCGCCCTCGGTGGGGAGCTTTTCGCGCTCGGCCATCAGCACGAGGCTGTGCTTGGCGGCGGAATCGGCTGAGCGCCAGTCCCACCCGAGGGTCCACCGCAGCGGCACGACGATCTGGACCGCGCCCTCCCGATAACCGTTGAGCTGGGCGGAAGGCGACCCGGGGGGATTGGTCACTTCCAGAGTGATGGTCGCGGTGCGCGCGGCCGAGTCGGCGGTGAGCCAGGAAGTCCGTTCTGCCGCACCGGCGCTCTGCGCCGCCGCCGGGGTCCCGGCAAGCAGAGGGAGCACAACCAGCAAGGGAACACTGCGACACTGACTCATGTGGCTCTGGCCTCGAACATCGGTGACCGGTAGCTTCAGACGTTCCCAAATTTACATCCAGGAGACACGTAATGGCGGGCTTACTCGCGCGGGAAAGGATCGTCGCGAAACCGGGTTTCAACCGTTGGTTGGTGCCGCCCGCGGCCCTCGCCATCCACCTGTCCATCGGCATGGCCTACGGGTTCAGCGTCTTCTGGCTCCCGCTCAGCCGAGCCATCGGTGT
>JACDBQ010000922.1 GCA_013694845.1 Acidobacteriota bacterium | reverse complement strand
GCCACAGCCAGCGGTCGATACGCGCGAGCCGCTCAGCCGAGAACGCTGGCTGCGCAGCAGGAGGGCGCGACGCCGGTATCGGCAGTGTTCCAGACGTGTTCTGGCCGGCAACGGCAATCGTCGTCATCAGCAGCGCGAAGACCGCGATCAGAGTTCGTGTGTCGTTTCTCATGATTGGATTCTCGAGCGAGGCAGCGTCGCGCATTCTAGCACCGCCGGAAAGACGCTGCTCAGCGGTTCACGCTTCGGAGAACCCAGCCCCGCGTGCCCAAGATTCGAACCATCGACTCTTCAGTCGGGAGTACCGATTCGCGGTAGACCGCATCCGGCAAGCGCAGTCATGTGTCGGATCGGGGCGATGGTAGACTCACGAATATTCCTGTCCCTTTCTGCGACAGACGTTCGAAACGGAGCATTGGAGGTCACGTGAAGAACCGGTCCTGGCTGGCTGTCGCAATTCTAAGTGCGGCTCTGGTATCGCCTTTGGCCCTACAGGCCGACGACCAAATCCGCATCGTCCTGATTTCCATTGATGGCTTGATGGCGTCCAGCTACACGAAGCCAGGGCCGGCGAAAATCCCTGTGCTGCGCAGCCTGCTGCGTGATGGCGCATACGCCGAAGGCGTAGTTGGCGTGCTCCCCTCCGTGACCTACCCGTCGCACACGAGCCTGATCACCGGCGTGCTACCAGCCGTACACGGCATCCTCGACAATCGCTTCATGGATCCTGAGGACCGGTCAGATGGCGGCTGGTACTGGTATGCGCAGGATATTCGCGTGCCGACCCTCGTGGGCGCGGCGCGCAGCCGAGGCCTCCAAACAGCAGCGATCAGCTGGCCTGTCACCGTCGGGATGGAGGCGGATTTCCTGGTGCCGGAGTTCTGGCGCTCCGATCACCTTTCCGATCTGTCTATGCTGCGGGCGCTCTCGACGCCGCACCTTCTCGATGCCGTTGAGATCAACCGCAAACAGCCTTTCGGATGGCGACAGAACGATCGCGAGCGGACCGACATCGCGAAGTTCATCCTGCGGACCTACAAGCCGCATCTGAT
The DNA here is from genome assembly GCA_013694845.1 of Acidobacteriota bacterium. Classification (GTDB taxonomy): domain Bacteria; phylum Acidobacteriota; class Vicinamibacteria; order Vicinamibacterales; family 2-12-FULL-66-21; genus JACDCA01. Next base: position 1,129 of record JACDBQ010000922.1, on the reverse strand, counting down.
GCTCCTCCATATAATCGAGCTCGACAGCGCGCAGCATCGATATGGCCCGGGCAGCGCGGAAGCCCTGACCACCCTCGAGCGGATCGATGGCTACGTAGAGGAGATCCGGCAGACCCTCGTCGAAACGGGCATTGCGGACCGCACATATCTGGCTATCAGCTCCGACCACGGTTTCTTACCCACACAGCGGCAGCTGCAGCCGAACTTCGCATTGAAGGAGGCGGGGCTGATTACGACCGATGCCCGTGGGCGCATCAGCGACTGGCGCGCTTATTTTCACGCGAGCGGTGGCGCGGGGTTCGTGTATCTGAAGGATCCTTCCGACCAAGCTCTTCGACAGCAAGTGGGCGCACTTCTGGCCAAGCTGCACGCCGCTCCGCAATATGGGATCGCCTCCCTGTGGTCGCAGAAGGATCTCGATCGGTGGGGCACTCATCCCGATGCCGCCTTCGGCATCGGGATGCAGCCGCAGTTTTATCTTGGAAGCGGCCATGACGTACTCCAGACAGACACGGGCAGCAAGGGCGGACACGGGTTCGATCCAACGATCCCGGACATGCACTCTTCACTGATCCTCAGCGGTCCGGGCCTGAAAGGCCGCGGGAACCTTGGCGTCGTGCGAATGACGCAGATTGCGCCAACCCTGGCGCGGCTGCTTAATGTATCGCTCTCACCTCAGGCAGACCAGCCGCTCGAGGCCCTGCTGAAGATCCCCACCCCCCGGTAGAAAGCACTGGTGTTATTCCTACGGATTCACGCGGGGGTTTACCCGTGGCGCGGTGTCGCGCGAACGCCTGACGCACATGATCGGCCCGCAGGCCGATCATATCGAGCGAAGCACAGTCGAGGTGCGGGGAGCTCATTGCCCGCATCGTTTCGGATCCGCGCCATGCGGCTCGGCGCTTCACGTTGGTCGTCGTATCTCGCCGATCGTCCCCCATACTTACTGTAACGATGCCCATTGCCACGAGCTCCCCGTTCAAGAGACTCCTCGACGAGATCGGGACGGTGGATCAGGTCGGCGTGGAGGAGCGCGCAGCGAAGTTCGCGACTCGCAGCATCAAGAACAACTCGAAGCTGTGGGGATTGAAAACGGCTGTCTCCATGGTGGACCTGACCACGCTTGAGG
>JACDBQ010000916.1 GCA_013694845.1 Acidobacteriota bacterium | reverse complement strand
CTCCGGCCCCGCGACCCGCGCCCCCTGCGCCCCGACCGCGGCCGGCACACCGGCCGAGCGCGGTGACCGGCAGGTTGTATTCCGCCGCCAGCTTCGCGAGCGCCGCCGTCCGTTCGGCCGACGGGGGGGTGACCTTCACGTACCCGGCGAATGCCACCGCCTGGACGACTCCGCCGTTCTTCTTCAGCGCCATCAGCTGCTCGTCATCGAGGTTGCGGCTATGGTTGAAGATGGAGCGGGCGCCCGAATGCGAGGCGATGACTGGCGCCTTCGACAGCGCGATGGCCTGAAGATTGGCCTCCTTCGATGGGTGCGAGATATCGATCATGATGCCGACGCGATTCAACTCGGCGATCACCTGCTTGCCGAGCGGGCTCAGACCCTTGTGCAGCCACACGCCGTCAGTCTCACCGCTGTTCGAGTCGGCGAGCTGACTGTGGCCGTTGTGGGCAAGGGAGAGATAACGCGCTCCGCGATCGTGAAATTCCTTGACCCGCGCGATGGCGGTGGACTCGTCGCCGAGTGGATAGCCGTTCTCGCCGCCGATCAGGGCCACCTTCCTGCCCGACGCCGCAATCCGCCGCACGTCCGCCGGGGTGAGCGCCAGCCCGATCTTGTCGGGCGCGATCTCCTTCGTCAACCGGTGGATTGCCTCGAACTTCTCGATCGCCTGCTTGTAGGCGTTGTTATACCCGGTGGTCGTGAACGCTTCCTCCGACCGGTTCTGGCCTACATAAACGATGAAAAACGAGGCGTCGAGGCCTCCCTTAATCATTTTGGGCAGGTTCACCTGATTGCCCAGGTCCCGGGTGTAGTTCTGCCCGGCCGTGAAGTTGTTCACCCCGATGTCATTGTGGGTGTCGAGCGCGATCACCTTCTCGTGGATCTGCCGCGCCCTGGCAACGACCGATTCGTCAGCCGCGGTTCCCTGCTGCGCGATCGTCTGTCGGGTTGCACCGCCTGCGACGAGAGTGAGGGTGGCGGCGCACACACAGATTGAACGTCTCATCCGGTCTCCTTGAGAAAGCCCGGGACATCTTCGCACGTGCGAGGTGGGACCTGCGACGTGCGACGTGCGAGGTGCGACGTGCGACGTGCGACGTGCGATGTGCGATGTGCGACGTGCTAATTCGCTACCCCCTCAAAGCACTGATGGGATCGATTGCCGTGGCCCTTCGCGCGGGGACGTAGCCGGCCGCCACGGCGGCCGCGACCAGGATGGCCGCGAACACCATCGAGACGCGCGCATCGCTGGCGATCACGCCCAGCAGGGCGGCCTCCATCAGGCTGCTGAGCGCGAACGACAGGGCGAGGCCGATCCCGACCCCGACCGCCGTCATGGAGGCGGCCTGGCCGATCGTCAATCGAAGTACATCGCGGCGGTTCGCGCCGAGCGCGATCCGAACCCCGATCTCGTGGGTCCGCTGGGTAATGATGAAGGCCATCAGGCTGTAGACCCCGATCACCGCGAGCACGAGCGCGAGCAGGCCGAAGATCGCCATGATGGCGGCAACGTATTGCAGACCGATCGTCTTCTCGCGCAGCGCGTCGCTCATCGTCATGACGTCGAACACCGGTTGCGCCGGGTCGATGCTTCGGACCGCGTCTCGCACCGCGGGAATCAACGCCGGGAGGTCCCCGCTCGCGCGAAGGGCGATCGCCAGGTAGCCGGTGGGCGCCTGGCTGAAGGGCCGGTAGACGGTGGGCGCGTTACGCCTCGAGAACCAGTCGTGGATGACGTCACCCGAGACGCCCACCACCGTGAGCCAGGGACTGGTGCCAAGTTTCAGGCGGCGGCCGACCGGATCGGCGCCCGGGAAGTGGCGCTCCGCCGCCGCCTGGCTGATGATCGCCACCTGCTGGGCGTCGGCCGTATCGGCGGTGGTGAACCCGCGGCCCTGGAGCACCGGTATCAGCATCGTGGTCAGGAAGTCCGGGGCGACGGCCCGGGAGTCGGCCATCGGGGGATTGGCCGGATCGAGAGTCGGCGTACCTTCGATCTCGACCGAGCGGCTGGAGTTATTGCCGCCTGAAGGCAGCACGTTGGCAACACCGACGGACTGGACCCCTGGCAGCGCCGAGAGCCGTGCTTCGAGCTCCTCGACGAAGCGCCGCCGGGCAATCGGTTCCAGGTATTTGGCATCCGGGAGCACGGCGCGCATCGCGAGCAGCCCCCCGGGCTCGTATCCCTGGGGTCCGTTCAGAAATTTGTCAGCGCCCAGAATACTGAGACCAGACGCCACGAGCAGGGGCAGGGCGAGCGCGATCTCGGCGATCACCAGTGTCCGGCGGAGGGCCTGGCGCTGGCGTCCGGCGCTGGCGCCCCGGCCGCCGTCCTTGAGCGACTCGGCAAGCGCCGGCCTCGAGGCGCGCAGGGCCGGGAGGACGCCGAAGATCACCGCGGTGGCCAGCGCGAGCAGGGCCGTGAACACGATCAGCCGTCCATCCACGTCCATCGACTGCCAGCCGTCGACGAACCGGACGAGGCGCGGTGGAAGATTGATTCGAATCAGGCGGATGCCGGCCCAGGCGACCGCGAGTGCCGCCGGCACCGCCGCGAGCGCCAGCACCGCACTCTCCACCAGCATGTCCCGAACGATCCGACCGCGGCTCGCACCGAGCGCCGCACGAACGGCGAGCTCGCGGTGCCGTTCGGCGCCGCGCGCCAGCAGCAGGTTGGCGATGTTCGCGCAGGCGATGAGCAGCACGAACCCCGCCGATGCCTGCCACAACG
>JACDBQ010000895.1 GCA_013694845.1 Acidobacteriota bacterium | reverse complement strand
ACTCCAAGCCAGGTGATTGTTGATCGAAAAAAATGCCCCGTACGAATGCGATGCTCGAACCGTCAGGCGACGGTGCAGGTTGGGCCGAATCAGCGCCGTAGGCACCTGCTGTCAACACGGTGGCGTTCGACCCGTCCGGATCGGCGATGCCGATCTCGCACGCGATGTCCCAGGCATCCAGGTCGGCGTAGCAGAAGTCATAGACGATCCTCTGGCGGCCGACCTCGGTCATCGGGAGTGCTGTCATGAGGACGGAGAAGGAAACGACGGCTACGAACTGTTTCATGGGATCACCACCGCAAACAGCGGACTCTTCGTGCGGCCCAGCCGCCGCATGGATGTTCGGGTCTCAAGGCCTCTTGACGATGACGGTAGTGCCATCGCTGTCACCCTCCGGGTCATGGTTCCTGGCAGGTCTGTAGTTGGACGGTTCGGACACCGAGGTCACAGAGAAGCTCACGCTGCGGGTCTGCTTGGAGATGCCGCTCAACTGAACGGCGCATCGGCCGTCTGCGGAGGTGGTGCACGCCCCGGCCGCGCCGTTTGACCACAATCCGGTCACGCGAACATTCGCCAACCGGGCATGGTTCTCCCCGTGAATCTCGATTGTCACGGTCGCTCCCCACAACGCCGCCTGCCCGTTTACCAGGCCATCGATGTCGCCGACGTGCGCGGGAACCGACGTGACCGTCACAGTCGTGCGCTGCTCGCCCGACGCGTCGAGGCTGTTGCGCACCGTCAGGACGACGGTGTACGTGCCCGGCGCCTGATACGTATGGCTCACCGTGCGACCGGTGCCCCAGGAGCCATCACCGAAATCCCATTGGTAGCTTGTAATCGGGCCCTCGGTTGCCAGCGAGGCGGAGCCGTCGAAGGCGCAGGTGAGATTGCCGCACACCGAGGTGAAGGAGGCGACCGGCGGCAGCGTCGCTGGGACCCTCACCCACTTGTGATGGACGTTCGACAGCCCGAGGTTGTCGCGTACGGTTAGAGTGATGGTGTATGTGGCCCCCAAGCGAAACGCGTGGCTCACGATCGCACCGGCGCCATATCTGCCGTCGCCGAAATCCCACTCGTAGCTCGCGATGGTGCCGTCCGAATCGCTCGATGAAGAACCGTCGAACGTGCACACCAGCCCGCTGCACGCGACTGTGAAGGCGGTGCGATTCTGGGTACCGGTCGCTCCCTCGTTGTCGGTCACCGTCAGCGTTGTCGAATACAAGCCGGGCGTGACGTAGGTGTGATTGACGAAGGGGCCCTCAGCCGAACTGCCGTCGCCGAATGTCCAGACATGCTTCACGACGGTGCCATCCACATCCCTCGAGGTCGATCCGTCGAACCGGCACGCGACGCTGTCGCATGTGGCCGTGAACTGCGCCACGGGCTTGGCGTTCGGCTCGACGGTGTATGACGTCGACCCGGTTGTCCCGCTGTCGTCTGCCACCATCAGCCTGGCGACGTATTGATTTCCGCTCGGATAGACGTGCGTCGCGGTCGCCCCGGACCCGGAGGTGCCATCGCCGAAGTTCCAGGTATAGCTCGTGATCGAACCGTCCAGATCGACGGAAGAGGCGGCGTCGAATGTGCAGGTGTGCGCGCCGCACTGCGCGGAGAACGAGGCGATCGGCGGACGGTTGCCGGCGGCGGGCCGCCATGCCGCAGAGGCCCCTCGCGCGGTTGTCGTGAACGAGCCCGTACCGTCCACATTCATCACCGCTACATCAATCAATGGCGCCACGGGGTAATTGAAGTACAGCGCCACATCCACTGCGATCCGCGCACCGTCGGGTGACCAGGACGGGTACTCGGCGGCCGTACCCGCCTTCAGTTGCCGAACGCCGCTGCCATCCGGATTCATCTTTGCGCCCGCTGCGCGAGCAGTACTGGAATGTCACCGCGCCGTCGGTGACAGCAATGCCAGTCGACGCATTCAGAACCCACGCTTTGTGAGTCACCTCGTTGCCGACTGGGAGACTTTCCACAGGTTGGCCGAGGTCGAGGAAGGAGAGCTCGTAGATGCCTGGAGCAACCGTCGGTCTGGCGTTGCCCGGCATTCCTGCGCCGTCAGCCGTACCCGGAACATCCGGCGCCACCGGGGACCGGTCGGAGCAGCCCGCCAACGCCACCGCTGCGACCGTGAGAACGACGATGCCTGACTTCATAAGACCTCCTTCGGCCCTTTATTGCCTGGAAGCGACGATGACGGTCCCATTGCTGTCGCCATCGGGATCGTGGTTGCTCGTTGGCTTGTAGGCGAATCTCGTTTGCGTCACGTTCTTCACGGTGACGCTTCCCTTTTGTCCGAGCCGGATGTTCGAGACCACACACCGCCCGGGGAGGTCGGTTCTGCAAGACGCCGTACCGCCGCCGGTAGAAATCGTCACGGTCGCCTGTGAGACCGGCTGATGGCCGGCATCATGTATGGCGATTGTTGCCTGCCAGGTGTTCTGTCCGGTGTTCGTCAGGTCGAGATCGCCGACGTGCATGTCAGGAGTCCCGAGCGTGAACGTCTGGCTGGCGGTGGCCATGGCACCGGAGTCATCGCCAACGCGGATGCCTGCCGTGTAAGTTCCTGGCGCCGGATACGTGAGGCGTGCCGAGGAAGCGCTGACGGTCACCCAGTTGTAGACCCCGGGCGAGCCCCAATCGAACCAAATCGAAAGGCCGGTCCCATCCGGATCGGACGTGCCGGTCCAGTCGAACAGGCACGTGAGCCCGTCGCACGCCGCCGTGAACTTGGCGACCGGCGGCAGGTTCAGGCGAACGATCACACTCATCGTGCGGCTCCTGCCGCTCTCATCCGTGGTCGTGAGCGCAACCGTCTTCGAACCCCCGACAGCATACGTGTGAATGGGCGTGATACCGGACGCGCTGCCGCCGTCCCCAAAATCCCACGTGTAATTCGCAATCGTGCCGACAGAACCGGACGCGTCAAAGCTGCACGTGAGGCCGTTGCACGACGTCGTGAAGGAGGGGACTAACAGCCCCGATCCGGAGGTCCAGGAAGGGGACCCGGCATATTCCACAATGAACGTCATGCCGGAACCGTCGGCATTAATCGTGTACACGTCCGGAGGCGAATAGCCGCCGAGGCTCGGTCCTTCGAATGCGATCTGGGTCCCGTCGGTGGACCATGCGGGACGCCAGCCGGAGATGCCATCGCCGAGTCGCGACACATCACTGCCGTCGGCGTTCATGGCGGCGAGCTGCAGTTGATCGGCCGCAAATCGGCCGGTGGCAAAAGCGATACGTTGACCGTCGGGTGACCAAGTGGGGTTGACGTCTGGTGCAGCGTCGTATGTCAGGCGGCGGAAGTTCGAGCCGTCGCTGGCGATCGCGCAGATATCGTCGTTTCCGATCTCGACTTGGCAATCGAACCCGATGACGGTGCTGTCGGGCGACCACGTTGATCGCGACGATGAGCGAACGAGACCATCTCCAATGAGGCGGACGACGCCCGATCCGTTGGTGTTCATGACATAGAGTGCCGTCTCTGCACCGCGATCGCTGACGAAGGCGATCCGGTACCCGTCCGGGGACCAGGATGGCTCGTATTCGCCGCTGGCCGTGTTCGTCACATTGACACGAGCGCCGCTCGTCACATCCGCGACCACGATCTCGCGGTCGCTCGTGAACGCGATCAGCGTCCCGTCGGGTGACCAGGAGGGGGAAGCGTCCGATGGCCCAGTACTGTGCCAGAACGGGGTCACGATCAGGCTGGCATTGGGCGATGCGCAGAAGGCCGGGCACCCGCCTGAGCACTCGCAGTAGGACGCCGTGTAGGCCAGCACGGATCTGGTGGCACCACTCTGAGTCTGTGCCGCCGCCACCGCACCAGAGAGAGCAACGATCGCCACGAGGCACGCGGCCCGTGCGACGTGAATGGGGGACATCGGCATGTCTGTGATGATGCGCATGACCGTCCTCATGGCCGTCCGAGGGCGTGGGCTGGTCAACATTTGTTCTCCTGTCGTGGCGTGATTGCGAGAGCGATTGACGGACGCCCCCGCGGGGTTCGCACGTAGTTCGCCGCTGGTTTCGATGTGACTGGTGAAGCCGGACGTGATTGAGCGCATGGCGATCCCTCCCTTTGGTGAGCTGTCACTCGACGGATGATTGGTCAAGTTGACCGGCCGACGACCGCGAGAACGCGATCTTGGAACCGTCAGGCGACCACGCCGGTTCGATATCTGGGCCATAGGTGAGTCGTAACTGGCTGGAACCGTCCGGATGCATCAACGCCAGGCCGGCCGGCTGCGGCCAGAAATCCGCCTCCTGGTGCACGACGTACACGAGCGTGCCGACGCCCTCTCCGCGCGGCGCGTGCACGGCGCTGATCGCGATGACCGCAGAGAGGGCCGCTACGCCCGCCGCGCGACTGGTCGCAGCGACCGTGATGATCCGGAGAAGTGCGACGGGCGACGACGGCGCGGTGAGTCGCGACATGTTGTGAATCTCCAGAGGATGACTTGTGATGCCCGTTCCGGGCGGCCTGCGCGTTAGCCCTGAATCGTCGATCCGCTTTATCGGTGTGAGTTAGACCACTTGCCCCAGCTTGGGAAACCGCTGAAGCCGGGCGATTTGGTGAGCGTGATCTGCCGGAGGTCGGTGCCGTCCGCGTTCATCGTGTAGATCTCGAAGTGGCCACGCATTGCATGCAGCCCCACGCGGCGATGGAATGCGATCCGGTCTCCCGTCGGTGACCAGGTCGGTTTCGTGACGCTCACGTTGCTTGGGGTCGGCTCCGCCTCGAAGTTCGTCAACCGGGTCGGCTCGGAGCCGTCCGCGTTCATGACCCAGATCTCCGGTTGGCCGGTGCGGTTGCTCTCGAAGGCGATGCGATCGCCTTTTGGCGACCAGGCCGGGTTCACGTCCGAACCCGGGACACCGCTCTCGGCGTTGCCCGTAAGCCGCACGAGATCGGACCCGTCCGCATTGATGACGTAGATCTCGTCGTTCCGAACCGCCCCGGCGGGGTCGTGCCGGTTGCTCGAAAAGGCGATGGCGTTGCTCTTCGGCGACCAGTCGCACCGGAAGTTGTCGTTGAAGCTTCCCGGCTCGCCCGGCAACTGACCCGGGCTCGTGAGGTTCGTCACGCCCTCACCGTGCACGTTCGCGATGTAAATGTCCCGGCGGGGGTTTGCCTGGGAGACCGGCTGAGGATTGAAGCAGAGCTCATTGCCGCTCTGAGAGAAGCTCGGAAACATCCCGCCCCTTGGCAGGCTGACCAGAAGGTGGTCGTCACTGCCGTCGTGGTTCATCAGGTGGATCTGGGGAATGCGGCCGATCCGGTTGCTATGGAACGCGATCAACTTCTTGCTGTGCGACCAGTCGGCGCCGGTGTTGTTGTAGGGAATGGCCTGGTAGTCGGCGCCACCGAAGGTGAGGCGCGTCGGTTCACTGCCGTCGGGAGACATGCGGTAGATCTCCTCGCAGTCGGGGCACATTCCCGCGTTGCTCGGATTGTCTCGATCGGTGGTGAAGAGTAGGAATCCGTTGTTGGCTCCGCCCTGGCTGGCATGCGGTGCCGCGAACCAGCCCAGGGCCAGAACTAGCAGGGTTGAAACGAGCGACAAGCGTCGGGGGCGTGTAATGGCTGTCATGGGACTCCTGTAACCACAAATCCGACGCGCCCCGTCACGGGGCGCGGTCGATCTGGTGAACGCATTTGGCCATGTCCGTGAGCGGCTCGCCAGTGATTCGCCGCTGCTTTGCGTCTGACTTGCCAAGTGGCTGAGGGAACGGGGTTTACAGTAGCGTCTGATTGGCGCTGGGAGAGTGAACGCGCTAGACTCTGACCCACTTCAAAAACCCATGTGAAAATGTCGTCGCTGCCGCCGGTGTTCCGCTTCGGCGTTTTCGAACTCGACGGTGGTTCCGGTGAGCTGCGCCGGCATGGCCTGAAGGTCCGCCTCCCTGAGCAGTCGTTCCAGATCCTCAGAACACTGCTGGGTCGTCCAGGCGAGGTGGTCACACGCGACGAGCTTCGCCAGGTGCTCTGGACATCGGATACCTTCGTGGATTTCGAGGTCGGGTTGAACAGCGCTGTTCGCAAGCTGCGCGAAGCCCTGGACGACTCGGCCGAGAACCCGCGATTCATCGAAACGCTCCCACGCCGCGGCTATCGATTCGTCGCGTCAGTCACCGCGTCCGGGCCTGATCCGGTATCCACGTCCGTTTCTGTGGACCCGCCCCCGGACGACTCGCTGCGCCCCGATCCGGCCCAGCAGGCATCTGTCGCTGTGAAGGAGCCCGCGACCCCGACGTTCTCGCGGTTCCGGCACGCTACGTGGCAAGCAGCTGGCGTGCTGCTGCTTGCGATCGTGGCCGTGGCAGGGGCTCTCTATCAGCGCGGTGCATGGCAGCCACTGCGTGCGGGGACAGAACCGATCCTCGCCGTCGTCGTACTCCCGTTCGAGAACCTCACCGGGAATGCCACCCAGGACTACCTGGTCGATAGCGTCACGGACGCCGTGACGATGCATCTCGGGCAAGTGCCCGGTCTCGACGTGATCTCTCGAACGACGGCGCGGCAATACAAGAACACCACCAAGCGGCTCCCCGAGATCGGACGAGAGCTGCCGGTCGATGGGGTCGTGTCGGGGACCGTCACGACGTCCGGAAACGGGTTTCGTGTCACCGCCCAGCTCAGTCGGGCGGCAACCGATCGAGTTGAATGGGGCAAATCCTACGACGGCGATTTGAGCCACATGCTCGGCCTGCAGCAACGCATCGCATCAGACGTCGCCGAAGCAGCCGGCCGGCCAGAGCCGGTTGCAGGGCGGACCGCACCAGTGATCAATCCGCAGGCGTATGACGCTTACGTCAAAGGGCTGACGGCGAAGGGCCAGCAGCGACATGATGGCTTCAGCAGGGCGGTGGCGTATTTCGAAGAGGCGATCGCGACCCAGCCCGACTTCGCTGAAGCCTATGCGGAGCTGGCCCTGGTCCAGGTTCAATTCCTGTTCGGCGGTCCGTTCTCGCCGCACCAGGCGATCCCGAAGGCAGAGGCCGCGGCACGTAAGGCGCTGCAGCTCGATTCAACGCTGGCCCAGGCCCACATCGCCTTGGGTCAGATCCTCAGCCTCTATTACTGGCGCTGGGACGAGGGCGACGAGGCCCTGAGGAGGGCGATCGAATTGCAAGGCGTACGCGATGATTTTCCCGCGGCATTGACGAGCTCGCTCTTGCGGCGAGGCCGGTTCGCAGAGGCGGTTGCCGCGGCCGAACGTGCGCGAAAACTCGACCCTCTTTCGGTGAACGCACAAGTGTCAGTCGGATCCGCCTACAGTGCCGCGGGGCAGTACGACCGTGCGATCAGCGAATTGCGACAGGCGCTCGAGATGAGCCCTGGCCAGAATCGGGGTCATTTTCAGCTTGGCATCACGTTCGTGGCGATGGGCCGCTTGGACGACGGCATTCGTGAGCTCGAACTGGCTGCCCGGCCTGTGCAGGGGCACAACTCCCGGATCGAGGCCTACCTGGGGTATGCGTACGCGGCGGCCGGGCGGACTCGCGACGCGCGCGCGGTATTGCAGGAGCTCGAGGCGCACCGGCGCGATCAATACGTTTCCTGGTTCGGCATTGCGTTGATTCACGATGCGCTCGGCGAGAAAGGCCCTGCACTCGCGGCGCTGCAGCGAGCCGCCGAGGAGCGCGCCGTGGAATTCGGCCAGTTGGCACAATACCCGCCGTTCAAGGCGATCGCCGTCGAGCCGGCATTTCACGCCGTAATGCGGCAGGTTGGGCTGCCACGCTGACTCGCTCCGTCATCGTCCTCTGTGCCGTGCTCGTGCATGCGGCCCGCGCGTTCGCATAGCAGGACCAGGGGGTCGTCGCCGGCCGGGTGACCGATCCGAGCGGCGGCGTCGTGCCGGGCGCACACGTGGCCGCCACCGCCCACAATGGCAGCCCTGTTCAGACCAGGACGAATGGTGAAGGTCACTACGTGCTGGCGCCGCTGGTCATCGGTCGGTACCAGATCAGACGATCGAGGTGTCGGGATTCAAGCGAGCGGTCAGCGAGCTCGTCGAGATTCACGCCGGTGCTCGCGTCCGACTTGACCTACAGCTGGAGCTCGGGTCGCTGGCTGACATGGTTTCGGTGCGGCCTCCAGCTCCACTGCTCCACAC
>JACDBQ010000864.1 GCA_013694845.1 Acidobacteriota bacterium | reverse complement strand
GTACCGGTACGGGGAATCGAACCCCGGTTCCGTGGCTGAGAACCTCGTGTCCTGACCCCTAGACAATACCGGCACGCGGCGAGGAAACGGAATAATACCACGTCTTTTTGGCCTCGGAGTCTCCAACGCGCCCTCGGCATCTGGGTCGCTGCCGGCCATGGGACTTGGATTACACTCTTGGACCTTGCGCCCGCCGAAAAACTCTCACATAATTACGCGCCCGCAGGTCACTGCGGGTTCACAGTCGTTGGTCGCCACCAAGTTATGCGTGTTCCTTGGGGCTCCCCGAGGGCGATTGGCCGTGCGTGCGCCGCCTCTCTCAGCCCCCGGCAGCTACGAGGATCCGTTCGCTCACACAAGGCCGTTCGAGACCGACGACGTTGAGGACGGCTGTCGGAGGTGGGCGTGGACCCGCCTCGTTGTTTGGTTTCATTCGGAAAAAGTCGGCCGCTCCCGCCGACCGAGGTTGGTCATGAGACAGCGCTTTGCGTCCGCCCTTCTCGTCGTGTTCTGTGTCGCGTCACTGCATGCACTGCTCAGCGCCCAAGCGCCGCACGGCGGCGCCGGCGCAAGGCTCCAGCCAGGACCGAATATCAACGCTGCCGGCGGCATCGTCAACCCCGGTGATCCCGCTGCCCTGGTCAAGAGCGACATCCTGCTTCAGCGGCAGAACGAGACCGTGGTAGCGGCATCGAGCAGGAATCCGGACCACATCCTCGCCGCGGCCAACGACTATCGATTCGTCGACTTTCCCGATGATCCGAGCTTCGGGGGAGGGCAGAACTTCATCACCAGGCTGATCGCGAAGCTGTTCCGCCGGCCGCTTGGCAAGCCGCTGCCCGTCCGCGCGACGGGAGGTCCGGTGGGCGCATGGACCGGCGTGTATCGCTCCTGCGATCGCGGGCGCACGTGGATTGGGAGCGCGCTGCCGGGTGGTCCGCTGGATAACTCGCCGGCTTCCCAACTTCCCAATCCGCTGAAGCAACTCACTCTGGATGCCACGCAGGCTGGCGGCCACGCCGAGACGACCGATCCCTTCGTGATGGCGGGACCGGGAGGCCGGATGCACATGGTCGTGCTGGGCTTCGTTCGATTCCCGGACGGGAGCGTCGGCAGCAGCCGCATGTTCTACGCGAGCTACACCGACCGGAACAATCTCGAGGGTGGCAGCTGCTTCGACTACGACTTCACGCGGCAAATCGATACCGCCGCCGCGTACGTCGGACCGGATTCTCCCAGCCCGTTCATCGACAAGCCGTCGCTAGCCGTCGACAAGGACGGAATGATCGTCATCAGCTATACCGTCTTCACGGACGCGATCAAGAGCAAGATCGTCATCGCACGATCTCTGGACGGCGGCGCGACCTGGACCAAGACCATCCCGTCGCTGAATCTTGGGTTCCTGCGCAACCACGGGACGACCACGACCATCAATCAGGTCAACGGCCACGTCTACGTCGCATGGCGGATGTTCTACCAGGACTGGCCGCTGATGGTGATCTCACGTTCAACCGATCGCGGCAAGACGTTCCTGCCGGCAACGCCGATCTCGCACTGGTGGCCGGCGCAGAACTTCGACCAGATCGTGCAGCAACTGAAGGCGGCCAAGCTTCAGCCGTTTGATCAGTTCAACGAACCGCCCGGGGGGGGGGCGGCGCAGGTGACCGCCCGCTCGCTGGCATTCCCCAGCATCGCGGCGGGAGTCGTGAACGGCCAATCCCGTTTGTACGCCGTGTGGCAGGAGCGCGCGGATGTCGGCGCCGACCCATTGAAGTTTGGTTATCCGAGCGCGGATGGCAGCCCGCGGGTGATGTTCACCATGTCGACAGACGGGGGCTGGTCGTGGACGCCGCGGCGGGCGATCGATGCGGGTCCGCGACTGGATTACCAGCTGCCGCAGGATCCGGCCAGGCCGTCTGGTCCGCAGGTCCAGCCGGTGTTGAGTATCAGCGGCACCACCAATCCGCAACTGTTAGTGCTGTATTACGAAGCACGCGAAGAGCTCGCCGGACCGCCGTACGCCGGGAAGTTCATCAGCGGCATAGAGCGGCAGATGGACGTGCGGTCGGCACGCATCAACCCAGCGACGGGCGTCCTCGTCGCTCCTTCGGTTCAGGTCGCGCAATACGCGATCAAAGCGAATTCGTCGCCGACGGCGGAACTCGCGGAAACGGCGCCGAACTTTGACGCCGTGAACCGTTCCAACCTCACGATGTACGGCGGAGGGACGAAAGCCTTCTTCGGGGATTATCCGCACCTTGCCGCCTCGACGGTCTTTGAACCCGCAACGGCCACGACGTGGAAGTGGGCGACCGAACCGGCCTCGGCGCTGGCGATCTGGACGGACCACCGTGACGTCCAGTTCCCGGTCAGCGGTATCGACGGCGCGTGGGGTAACTACACTCCGATCAACAAACCGATACCACCAGGAGGCGGCTGTTCGCACGTCGCGCTCCGCAACGCGAACCCCTACTTCACGGAGATCGCTGGCGTGGTGGCGGGGTCGCCGCAGAATTTCAAGCGCCTGACCGTCCAGCGCGCATTTGTGACCTACGTCGAGAACCGGACACCCCAGGACCGCGTCTACCGGCTCACGCTGGTGCCGACGAGTGGCATCCAGGCGTCCTTCGCTCAGTTCTCCCCCACCCCCATTACCGCAATCGATGCGCACATCTTCGGAAACTCGAGTCACACCCAGACAATCTGGGTGGCGAAGAACCTCTCGAAGCAAACGGGTTCGGTTCGGATGACGGTACAGGAAATCAACCTGCAACCTGGCCAGACCGCCTATCGGACGTCCGTTACGCTGAACCCTGACCCCCAGAACGAACTCCTCACCCCGATACCGACGGCGGTAACCGGCACCACTCCACCCATAGACGGTGTCTCGGGTTCCGAGTACCACAATCCGCAGGTGTCGGCGCCGCAGGTCTCGGCCTTCAACATCAAGGCGCCGCAGGTGTCCGCGCCACAGGTGTCCGCGCCGCAAGTGTCAGCTCCGCAGGTATCTGCCCCGCAGGTGTCGGCGCCCCAGGTGTCCGCGCCGCAAGGCTCAGCGCCCCAGGTCAGCGCGACCACACCAGACGACGGCAACGAAGGCACGGACGTGACATACACGGTGACGAATGCCGGCAACACGGAGAGCACATACAACGCGTTTCTGAATGTGCCGAACGTGAAGCAGATGCTCGACGGTAACAACTATGATTTCCAGGTGCTGATCACTCGAACCAGCCTGGTTCCCGGATTCTTGCAAACTGCGACGGGGTGTGTGCCAGCCGCGGAGACGAAAGTCCAGGTGATTGCCAACCTCCAAGTCCCTACAGCGTTGGCCACCCAGTTCCTGGCAGTCGACGGATCTCAAACACCGCTTGCTACGTTCTCTGTTGCGCCTGCGGGCGGGGCGACGGTTGCGGCGTCCAGCACGGATGCCACGTCGATCGTCCTACCCGACGAGGTGAAGGTGACTCTCAGGGCGATCCGCCTCAAACCTCTCGCTCAGATCCCCAGCAACCTTGTATTCAATCCCGGCGCCGTGATCATGACCGTGGCGTCAACGTCAACCAACGTGGTGAACGGTGTGGTACAGGCCGACGGAACGCAGCCGGTGACCACGGCGGCCGGCCTGCCGGACCTCGTGGTGGCTAACTACACGGCAGCCTCGCAAGGGCTCACCGCACCAGCCGGCGGACAGGTGACGCTCTCGTCCTGGAGGCACCAGAACCAAGGCAGCGCGGCTGCGAACTCGGCGAACGGCTCCATCAGCAATGGATTTTACCTGTCTACAGATGCCGTGATTAGCACTGCAGACACTCGGCTCGACGGCAACACCAACACAAACGCCGTGCTCCCGGCGGGTGGCGGGTTCAACTGGGGCGGACCTACTCTGACTATCCCCACGAATACGCCGCTTGGCAGCTATTACATCGGTATCCTGGTCGATGAAGTCAACCAGGTGTCGGAATCAAATGAGGGCAACAACTACGTAAGTGAGCCGTTGGTGGTTGTGCCGAGCGGCCTCCGCCAATGGTCGACTGCGGCGGGCGGCAACGGCAGCTTCTACGAGTACGTGCGGCAAGGTGGTCTCTCGTGGACACAGGCCGAGGCGGCGGCAAGACAGCGCATCTTCCAGGGTCGAACCGGGCACCTCGTAAGCATCACCAGCGCTGCCGAGAACGCATTCGCTAACGGCCTGGGCGACGGAGGTGTTATGCGGGCGTGGATTGGACTCTACGATAGCGACGGCGCCGGGGCTGCCGCGGGACCATGGGTCTGGAGCACCGGCGAGAGCGCTTCGTATTTCAACTGGAACACAGGGAACATCAACGCCCCTGAGCCCAACAATCCGGGGACCGAGTTCTGGGTTGAGATGTTCAGCGACGGGACCTGGAACAACAACGTTGATCTGGACCCGGTGGTCGGATTTCGAACGCTCGGCTACATAGTCGAGTACCCGCCGCCGCCGACGGCCGTGAGCCCCTCGACGGGGGCGCCGGGAGAGGGCTTCCTGGTCGTTAGAGGGACCGGATTCCCGAGCCCATCGTCAGGCATCGCGACGGTATCGAACGGCGCCAGCACTGCGAACGGTTTCGTTTTCCAGTCGCCCTCAACCACCTCCGCGTACTGGGTCAGGCTCCCAGTAGCCTTTCCACTGGGCCCTGCCACCATCCAGCTTTCTGATCCGAACACTTCCCCGAGTAACGCTTTTCCAATCACGGTGACGGCGACGCCGGGCACACCGATCATCACGAAGGTTTTCAAGTACTTCAGGTTTGCCTTCTTTGAGACGACGACCGTGAATCCGGGAGAAACCATCTACATCCAGGCCGACGGCATCGACACACTCGGGTCGATCGTTCGGTTTCAGCAAGCCACCAGCACGGACGTTACGCCGGTCCAGGCAGTCAGCAGCCAGACCATCGGCCTGGCGGTGGAGGTCACTGTCCCGTCAGGACTCCTAGCCGGCCCGGTGAGCGTCAGCATCCGCCAGGGAGCGAGCGCGTTCAGCGCGCCAGTGACGCTGACGGTGCCGGCGCTAGTGCCAGTGCCAGTGCAGTAATCCGCAAGGATCGACAACCGCGCGGCCCAGGCCTGAGCCTGAGT
>JACDBQ010000843.1 GCA_013694845.1 Acidobacteriota bacterium | reverse complement strand
GGAGTGCGGCGCAAACGTCCGTGTTGCCACGTTCGAACTGACCCACAGGTCGCCTATCAGGCCTTCACGCGATGGGCGCGGGAGTCATAGGCGGGGGTCGGCCGGCCAACGAAATGCATCTTCGGCTCCGCTTCAGCAATGAGGCAGCCAACCTGAGCGACGGGGTTCATGAACGCTCACACCGGGGAGGGGCGGCCGGCGTGGCGCTGTACAATGGCAGCGGAGTGAGCCAGGCGCTGGCGGCAATAGGTGCCTGCTCGGATCGGCGTCCCGCCCCGGAACAACCGCTCCGTCCGACCGGTGTCGTGACAAGGTTCCCGTCCGTCGTGAACGAAGAGGTACATGTTGGCCAAAGGCCGCGTTGAACGAGATGACGAAGATCTTGTTCGCGTCTACCTGAACGGCATCGGTCAGTTTCCGCTCCTGACGAAAGACGACGAGGTCCGCCTGGCCCAAGCGATCGAAGCGGGTGCCGCTGCTCGTGTCGAGTATGCCTCGGCAACCCGCGTGACGCCTGCGCGGAAGCGTGAGTTGCGGCGGGCGATCAAGAGCGGCGAGGACGCCGAGAGCAGGTTCGTGCAGTCGAACCTCCGGCTCGTGGTTTCCATCGCGAAGAAGTATCAGGCATCGGGTCTGCCCCTCCTGGATCTCATCCAGGAAGGGAACCTGGGTCTGATTCACGCCGTCGAGAAGTTCGACTGGCGCAAGGGCTTCAAGTTCTCCACCTACGCGACGTGGTGGATCCGTCAGGCGATCACCCGTGGCATCGCAAACACAGGTCGCACGATCCGTCTGCCGGTGCACGCGGGCGACATGCTGGCCCGGTTGCAGAAGGCGCGAGCGTTGCTCGAATTGAAGTTCGGTCGCCCGGCGACCCTCTCCGAGTTGTCTGCGGAGCTGGAAATGCCCGAGGACAAGGTCACAGAGACGTTGCGCTTCGCCGCGGAGCCGTTGTCGCTCAGCGAACCGCTGCGCGAGGACGGCGACGCCGAACTGGGGGACATGGTCCAAGACCGTTCGGCGGAGTCACCTTTCGAAGCGGCTGCGACCTCATTGCTGCCGGAGCAGATCTCCCGCCTGCTGAGCCCGCTCGACGAGCGCGAGCGCGAGATCCTCAAACTGCGGTTCGGTCTGGATCGCGGTGAGCCCCGCACGCTCGAGCAGGTTGGCGAACACTTCAACCTCACCCGCGAGCGCATCCGCCAGATCGAAGCACGGGCGATGTCGAAGTTGCGTCACCCGGCCAGCGACACCGGCGCTCGTGACCTGCTCGCCGTCTGATAACGAGAATGGTGAGTGGGGCCCGCGCACCGCCGGTCTGACTCACCGTCTGGCTGACTCCGTGTCCTGAACGCGATTCGTCCGCCGGTAGGGCGCGGCCCTGACGCCCGAAACGACGACCGCGTAGACGAGCGCTTCGCCTGCAACCCATACCCGAGAGCCGGCAGCGATACTCGCTGAAGCGGGATCGGGTGCTCTTGGAGCGGGTGCTCGAGGTGCAGCATCCCCAGTCCGAGCTGGCGGGTCTGCGAGCGTTGCGGCTTCTTGATCGGTGGCACTCACCGGTCGGGCGGCGACCTGGTCTGAGCTGTTGACGCAGCTCTGACCGCAGTCGGGTCCGCCGTTCCGGCGAGTGCGTGCCACCCCTTGTCCACCTAAGAGAAGGAAGGGATGGCTATGACCATCGTAGAAGAGACGCGCGCCGTTACCGGGGGTGTCGACACCCACGCTGATGTCCATGTCGCCGCCGCGCTCGACGAGCTCGGGGCCCTGTTGGGCACCGCCGAGTTCGCGACCACCCCGGACGGCTACGCCGCGTTGTTGGCGTGGCTCGACGGGTTCGGGCCGGTGACCAAGATCGGGATCGAAGGCACCGGCTCCTATGGCGCGGGCCTGGCCCGCACCGCCACGGCGCACGGCACCACCGTGGTCGAGGTCGACTGCCCGAACCGCCAGGACCGGTTCCGGCACGGCAAGTCCGACACCGTCGACGCGGTGTCCGCCGCTCGCGCGGCTCTATCCGGTCACGCCGCCGGGTTGCCCAAGGGTGGCACCGGCCCAGTGGAGGCGATGCGGGTGATCCTGGTCGCCAAGCGTTCGGCGCGTGCGGAGCGGGTGCGCACGTTGAACCAGATGCGCCATCTGGTCTTCGCCGCCCCGGATGACATCCGGGCCCGGTTCTACGGGCTCAACGTCTACAACCTGACTCGCCAGGCCGCGGCTATGCGACCCCGGCCGGCCGACGGCGTCGACTACGTCACGCTGTACACGTTGCGCGAGCTGGGCCGCCGCGTCCGGCTCCTGGAGGCCGAGATCGACCGCTTCGACGAGCTCCTCCAGCCGATCGTCGCGGCGCATGCGCCGGCGCTGCTCAACGTGTTCGGCTGTGGCCTGTTCATCACCGCCACGCTCTGCGTCGCGGCGGGTGATCAGCCCGGACGGATCCGCAACGAAGCGGCGTGGGCCAACCTGTGCGGCGTCGCCCCCATCCCCGCCGGCTCCGGCAAGACCAACGGCCGGGTCCGGCTCAACCGGGGCGGGAACCGGCAGGCGAACTCGGCGCTCTACGGCATCGTGCTCGTGCGGATGGGCCATCACGAGCCCACGAAGATCTACGTCGAGCGGCGCCGCGCCGAAGGGCGCAACACGCTGGAGATCATGCGCTGTCTCAAGCGCTACGTCGCACGCGAGACCTTCAAGCACCTCCCTCGCGGCGCCGACTGACCTTCACGTTCTGGGGTGGGTCTGGCCCACGTTTCCGGCTGGCGCATTCGTTGCTGCCCTTACTCGGACATGCCGGCCCACCCCTTCAACCTTCACCACCCGCGGAGCGCGTGGCCTCCTAAAAGCATGCCCACCAGTGGCCCATCGCTGTCATGCCCGCACAACTCCGCATCGCACCTTGACAACCAATAGAAGCTTCCGAGTTGCTCGCTTTCGCGGGCGTCCGGGCGCGACCGACCTGCGTGAAGTACGCCGCCCCGTGTCTGACTGGATGTGACCGTACGATCTCACGATGAACTATCCGTGGCTCGCCGAGTTCCTCGTGCAACCCGCGCGGGAACTCCTTGAGTCCGTGGCCGTCGGCGATCATCTCCAGCAGCTTGGTGACGACAGAAGGCTCTGCTTGGGTGTCGAGTGGTTGTTCGCCTCGGAGGTCGAAGACCAGTACCCGCCGTGGCCGGCTGGCGCGACCACCGACGGGCTTATCG
>JACDBQ010000810.1 GCA_013694845.1 Acidobacteriota bacterium | reverse complement strand
AGTTTGCGTTCACGTACGCGGCGACACACCTCATTCCAGTACTCACTCGAATCTGGCCGCTGCCGGACGATCTGCCGCATGCGGCAGGCATGGGCAACCTCTCACGGGTGAAGCAGTGGTTCGACGAATCCGGCGCGCCGGCGCTGGGCGATGTCGAGCATCACTACCCCTCCAGTCCGTACATGCCGAAGGGCCGGGTCGAGGAATATGCGCGCCAGTGGGGCGCGCCAAGCGAGCAACGTGTTCTCGATACTGCGCTCGCCTTTTCCGTCATCAACCGTCACTTCGACGTGGCGGACTTCCTTCTCGAGCACGGCGCGAATATCAACACCAACTGGAACTCCCATGAGTCAGCGAGCATCCTGCACCATCTGGTCTTCTACGGGAGCTACGAGTCGATGCGGTTCCTCATCGACCGTGGCATCGACATGACCATCAAGGATTACCGGTGGAACAGTAATGCACAGGGTTGGGCGCTCTACGGGAAGAAGGACGAGAAGATGGCCCAGTGGTTGGAGGATGCGGAACGGCAGCGGGAGCAGGGAGCACGATGAGCACGCCCCATACCACTCAGAGCTTCGACTACCGTCGACCTCCCGCCTGAGGTGCGTGTGCGACTTCTGGCGGCTCCAACAGATTGTTCGGTCGCGGATCGAGGAAATCGCGCCCACAACCCGCCGCTCCTCGAACTTCTTGAAGCAGCCGTTCTTTCTGCTGGTTTCGGCAATTCGATCGGAGGATGTCTAGGGTGGATGGTTGACTGGGACAGCCAGTCCGGCGCACGGCGGCGACACTCGTCGCGTGGTGGAATTGTCCCCACGATTGTCCCTGCGACGCGGCAAAACAGCGTATCTAGAGCCAACACCAGCCAAGTCGCTCGATCGGGGAAGTAGAAAATAGCGAAGGATTTACGAGGAAAATCGAGGTTGGACGAGAGGCGCGTTTCCGTTTAGCAAACCGCCGCCTTCGGCCACTCGGCCACCTCACCGCGGCGAGAAACCTAAGTATATACGACGTCTCGACTTACGCCGAACCGGATTGTCCCCGTTGTTGTCCCTGAAATTGTCCCTGCTACTCGAAAAACGACACTCAAAACCGTACCAGAGGCGCCGCTTACCGCCTCACGGGAATGCAGCGGTTCTTTCAACCGATGCGGGGTCTGCAATCACTGAACACAAATGGCTTTTCGCGGTGAGCTCGGCAGGACATTTTCCGGGAATCGTCGGAAAGCAGAAGTGCTCAGCGGCAACGTGTCACGTCCGCCCGTCCGGCGATGTGCTCCGGTCTATCGAACCGCCGCGTTTCGAGTGCGACGAACGCTGGATTGCGCAGACTGGAGATCGGAAAAGGAGGTCGGGTCCTGGCCGATTTCTCGCCGACGTCGCCAACTGAACTTCGTTGTTGCTACCGGCATTGGTTGTGAGGGGTCAGCGCAGGTTGGTGAGCAGGTGCGTTTTGACGAGGGTCATGGCTTCCCGGGCGGTCGAGTGGCGATCGCGACATCGTCTCCCCCGCCTGAGTCAGCATACTGGCGGCCGCTATGTCAGCAGCACAACGGTGCCCGTGATTACCAGCGCGCCGGCCCATAGCCAATCCAGGTTGATCCAAGCCGTGCGCAGGAGCCTCAGACCCAGCCTTTGGTACACCACAGACGCCACAAGGGCCGTCACGAGTAGATACGCCAGCGTATGGACGCCAACCGCCATCGCATTGGTCCATGGCACGGCGGTCTCTCGTGCGACCATGTGCCCGGCATGCTCGCTGGCCACGTCGGCCGGCACTCCTAGGACAAACGGGAGCACCATGAAACCCGCCCCGTGCGCCGATGCCATCAGGAATGACCACACCGTCAGATCGAAAAGCCGACTTGCATGCCGCCGAATCGCGGGTGCCGATGACGCCACAGTCGGTGAAGCCCCAACATCGTCAGGATCGAAGCGACCACGATCTTCAGCGCACCTATCGGCACCACGAGCTCTGCCAGCCCCGCCGCGAGCACGACGGCTCCTACGGCCACCGCGTGTCCGAGCGCAATGGGCGGCAACGCACCCAACACTCCCCGCACGTTCCCCTGCTGCATCCCCAACGCCACGGCGAACAGCCACCCCATCCCGGGGTTGATTCCGTGGTACGCGCCAAGCACCAGCATCGCGTTCCATTCCATGACGACCTCGCCCTCGCAATTCAGGCGTAGCAGTACGAGTCAGACGACGCGTCGCCACCTTCCAGCCGGACCTGGTGGGTGCGCATACCGTCTGACTCGAGGAAGAACCGCTGGTCCAAATCCATGCCGCCTTCGGGTCGCACATTCACCTTGGCCATCCAACCGCGGACACCATCGGGGTAGAACTGGTCATCCCAGGGCGTATAGAGCCCGTTGGTGAAGTAGATGCGCTTGCCGTCTCGGCTGATCTCGACCATCTGCGGGCCGCCGTTCAGCATTTGCCCTGGTTTGCTGGGGTGCGCCGTGCGGCTGACAATGCCGCCGAGTCGGATGGAGCTGACCTTCTTGGGCTTGAACGGGTCGCTCACGTCGTACTGGATGAACTCGCCCGTGCCCCAACAAGAGACGTAGAGATACTGGTCGTCGATAGACAGGTTGATGTCGGTCACGAGCGGCGCGACCGCTTTGAACCCCTGGAGGATCGGCGGCAGCTTCTCCGGATCGGCGGGCTCCGCGGGGATCTCGATCACCTTTTTGATCGCCCACTTCCCGTTCGTTCCGGCCGAGCCGATCCCGCTTGCCTCGCGGTGCCACAGCCAGATCGACGATGAGAGGTCCTTGAGGACAACACCACGCCCACGAACCCGTACGCGCGGGTCGGGTCGTGCGCGGGGCGCAACTCAAGCGTCATTTGCTGCTCCGCGCCAAGTTCCAGCTCCTGCACGTGGCGTCGCCGGCGCAAATCCCACATGTGCAGTTTGTTTCCGTACTTCCCCCCGAGCAGGAGCTCAGGGTTGACGCCATCCTTCACCATGCTCGGTGTGCCCCAGGTGCTGGTGACCATAGTGTCCAGCCCGAGGTGCCACCAGATGTCATATGCCAGCTCCTGCGGTCCGCGGTCGATTTCCCACCGACCTCGAATGTCAAACGTTTCAGGATCCAGAATGAACGTGCCGCCGGGGCCATTGCCATCGGGCGCACCCAACGCACTCAGGAAGACGCCGTCAGGTCCGCAGTGGACCGTGTGCGGTGCGGCGTAGCCCGTCCGCTGGGCAATCGTCTCGGGTTCGATCACCTTCACGATCTTCGGCTGGCGCGGATCCGATTTTGTGTCGAGGATGTGGATGCGCGATGAATTGATCCCCGGGACGATCAGATAGCGCCGTTCCATGTGCGGGTGTGGCGCGTACGGGCAGAGGCAGGAACTGCAGGCATTCCAGCCGAAGTGATGCAGTTCGTCGCCCGCGTGGGACATGTCCGTCTGACCAACCAGACGGCCGTAGCTCTTGGAGTCGAGATCGACGTCCACAACGCCAATCGCATCGGGGCGTCCTTCCTTCAGGGGGTTGATGAGCGCCAGGTAGGCGAGCTTTTCCGGTGGCGACTGCAGCGCCATCGTCGGCGACGGATAAAATGTCGGATCCGGTTTCAGTAGTGGCATCGTCGATTCCCTCCTTGTCGTGAGCCCTCGGTGCAACGCCGATCCTGCGGATTCTGCCTTCCTCACGATCCGCCAGATCCGCACAAACACCGCCGTAGAGACGCGTGTTGATTACGTGGCGATCTTGAGTTGCCGATCGCCGAAGTGCCCGACTTACGAGGTGCCGCGGACTTGCTCGACCGCCGAGACGTCGCGCCCTCTATGGGTCGTCGGGACGGTCGAGCACGACGTCGTCCCCCATGCGCACTGTTCCGCCGCGCACCACGTCGGCATCGAGCGCAAGCCGGCCGCCGAATCGGCGGCCGATTTCGCGAAGCATCTCCGGATCACGCTCGAGCGTGTCTGGATCAACCGTCGTCATCGTGCAGCGGCCGCGCAGGGAGTCGAGCCGCACCAGCGTGTCAGCGATGTGCAACCGCGCGCCTTCCCAGAACGTTTCGGCCATCCCTTCGGCCCCTCCGATGAGGAGGTTCGGGCGGAGGCGTCGGATGTCCCGGCCGAACACCACCACGGCTCCGTCGGTCGCCACGAGCAGAGGCAAGATGTCGAACCGCTCGAGACCTTCGTCTGCTTCGAGCCATGCATCGTCGCCGGCGGCGTGTCTAATCAGCGCCAGGGCTTCCGGGCTGTCCCACGGGTGACAGTTGATGCGGGGACGCGCGTCGGACCCCAGCGTCCCCCGTAGCCCCAGCAGCCGATGGTGCCGGCGTGCGGTGCGAACGCCCTCAGGACCGCGCACGTGCACGACGCGGTCTCCCGGGATACCCTCTGGCGTGAGTGCAGCGACCGGCAGCGGCTCGCCCGCCAGCGACTTCACGGTGTAGCGCCACAACCCCGCCACATGCAGTGTCATCTGAACCTCAAACGAAACGTCAGACATGAGATGCCGGGCTGGTGCTGAGTGTGACAGCCCCTGATTCGTCGGCCACCGCCCCATTGGCTGTCACAGAGGTCCCCCGACCGGCATCACAACAACTGAAGCCGGGTGGTCCGGCCGAAAGGAGCATCGGAATGGAGAAGCGCATCGCCTGCAATGATGTCGTGCCTGGGTGTACGTTCACCGCAACGGCCGCCACCGAA
The DNA here is from genome assembly GCA_013694845.1 of Acidobacteriota bacterium. GTDB lineage: Bacteria > Acidobacteriota > Vicinamibacteria > Vicinamibacterales > 2-12-FULL-66-21 > JACDCA01. Next base: position 364 of record JACDBQ010000810.1, on the reverse strand, counting down.
GAAGAGCTGTTGAAGAGGGTCATGGCGCACGCGTCGCAGGCTCACGGGGTCACCGAACTAACGCCGGAGCTGGCTGCCAAGGTCAGGTCCGCGATCAGAAACCACGTCCACGCGAAGTAGACTGAGCCGTATGGTTGATCCAGAGGAGACCACTGACGAGGCGCTCGCGTCACGCGCCTCCCTCGGGGACAACCATGCGTTCGACGAGATCACGATCCGGTACCAAGCCCGCGTCTATCGTCTCGCCTGCCGCCTGGTCGGTCACGACGACGCGCCGGATGTCATGCAGGAGGGGTTTCTGTCTGTGTATCGCAATATCGCCTCGTTCCGGCATGAGTCGCGGTTCGGCACGTGGCTGTATCGC
>JACDBQ010000807.1 GCA_013694845.1 Acidobacteriota bacterium | reverse complement strand
GCCGGCGCCGGGGGACATGATTCATGTCGACATCAAGCCGCTGGGCCGCATCGGCTGTGTCGGGCACCGCATCCACGGCGACCGTCGCCAAGCCAGCCCGGGCGTCGGCTGGGAGTACGTGCACGTCGCCGTCGATGATCACAGCCGGATCGCTTACGTCGAGATCCTCGCCGACCAGCTCGGCGCCACCTGCGCGGCCTTTCTGGAGCGCGCCGTGGCCTGGTTCGGCACGCGCGGGATTCGCCTGCACCGCGTGCTGAGCGACAACGGCGGCGGATACCTGTCGCGCGCCTTTCGCACGGCGTGCGCGACGTTGACCGTCCGCCATCGGCGGACGCGGCCCTACACGCCTCGGACGAACGGGAAGGCCGAACGCTTTATCCAGACGCTCTTACGGGAATGGGCGTACACCATGCCCTACGCGACGTCGGCCGAACGACGCCGCGCGTTGCGTCCCTTCCTGGCCTACTACAATCGTCGCCGACCACACGCGAGCCTCGAGTATGAGCCGCCATGGTCCAGACTGCCCAAAGCGGCCTGATGAACAACGTGTTTGACTTCAACAGCTAGTCAGGGCCGTCTCGCGGTTAGGCTAACGCCCGTTCCCACCCCCTCCCCCACGACACAGCCGATCGAATTCGTCGCTGTGAAAACGATCTTCTTGTTTACGCCTGGCGGGTGGGCGTTGCGGGATGTCGAGCACGGAAGCCAGCAGGTCGGCCCCCACGGGGTGTTTCGCCGCAGGCGCATCGGCGTCGTGAATCAATTCCGTCACTGGTACGACAACTTCAGACCCCCTGAACTGTTACCCGATGGACGACCGGTGATCACCAGCCCTGAGCGCCCGCGAGGACATCTGCCCGGCTTCTCAGCGCGGCCCGGCACGCCGTGTCCCGTCGCACGGGCGCGCCAACCTCCGAGCTCGAGCCCTGTAGTACCCTCCCGGATCATGGACGTCCTGCAGCGCCCGTGCTGGAACGGCACGCCCATCAAGGCCGGTGACGTCTTCACCCTGCACACGATACGCGGGTGCCGCGCGTACACTGCCGTCTGCGGCGCTGTTCTCGCATCACTTGGGCTGGGAGCTGCGCCTGATGATTGGCCAGGAACTCCAGCGTTCGCAGGTCTGCCGGACTGGAAAAGAGTGGCTCGACACCGCATTGCCGCCCTAGCGTCGGCATCGCCAGCGTTTGCCCAAACAGCGACTCGACCCCGACTCGCTGAGGCTGCCGACACGTACGTCGCGGGGTACGAAGCCCGCCTGGGGATGCTGGTGCTACCGCGAGGGGTACGTGCAATGCGTGGTGCTCGATGAACGCCGAGCGATTCACCGATCCATGGTTTTTCTACTCGCCAGCTTTACCCCTCGCCAGCCCTGGACGGCCTTTCGAGACGTGATCGAAGTGGACGGCCGGGCCGTCCGCGACAGAGACGAGCGGATCCGGCAGCTATTCTTGAGCCCGACCCTAGAGACGATCACGCACAACATGGCAGCCTTGGTGACCGAAAGCGCCAGATTCAACCTCGGGGGGCAGGGAACATCAATGTTCCAACGCTGGCGCTGTCATTCCTGCGCGCCGATATGCTCGATCGCTCGACATTTCAGAGTGGCGGCCGCGACCGCGTCAATGCGGAGCGAGTCTCCCGACTCAACTTCAAGGAAACGCGAAGCCCGACTCTCATCAGAGACAGTGACGGGACACCGGACGCCCCCGCCGAGGGGACCTTCTGGATTCGGGAGAGTGACGGCGCGGTGTTGATGACGTGGCTTCACGTTGGGGCCGGTTATCGCAACGATATCCGTGTCCGCTACTGCACGCCTCCAGGCAGCCGAGACTTGGTGCCGTGCACGATGAACCAGCGGTTCGTGTCAGCCGCGACCGGACGCCTCTCGGCCGAGGCCAAGTACAGCCATGTCCGTCGGTTCTCCGTGGAGCCCGGCACGGTCATCAAGTCGCCATCGTTCAACGAGTCGGGGGCCGGCAGGCGAAAGCCCTGAGTGGGCGCGCCTCGCACGGAGCTGTGGATGGGCCGTAGGCGTTTGTCGGGCGTCTCTCGTGACCCCCTCTGCGGACCCGCGCGACACGGTCCGGCGCGTTTACCGCGCTACGCCGCCAACGAGCAGCGGGCTGCCCGTTCGTAGTAGGCGTCGAGCCCTGTCGCAGAGAGCCGCTGCATGACCGCTCGCTGGCTCCCATCGTGGCCGCCGGTGCCTCTGGCCACCGCGGTTGCCAGGCCAGCGCGTCGGCCTCCGGCACGCCCTCTGCTACGCGCACGTAGACGACGGCCCGGTCATTCGGCCCTTCGAAGCTGCCGGCGCGCCAGATCTCCGTGTTCCAACTCGGGAAGCGGAACTGGGACGACAGAACCCCGATCACGGTCATGGGCCGGCTGTCGACGGTCACGCGTCGCCCGACGATCATCGGATCGGCGTGGTACAGCTGCCGCCAGACGGCCTCCGAGATCAGCAGCTCGTCGTCAAGGCCCGCTCGTCCCGCCTCTGCGCTGAAGAGGCGCCCGCGCAAAGACGCTCACGCAAACAACAGCCTCGCGAACGGATCGCCGAAGTAGGAATAGCTTAACGCCGTCGGGTCTTCCTGATGCTCGCGCCGGATCTCCTGCAACGCCTCTCCGATCGAGCGGCCAAATCTGAGCTTTTCGTACAGCTGAAGACTGAACTCATAAGCCTTCGGGTCATAGACCGGCCAGTACGGGGCGATCACCCCGCTCCAGCCGGACTCAAGACAATTCGCCGCGAAACCACCTGGCCGGCCAATCACCTGGGACACGCGTCCGATGGTGCATGCGTTGAGGCAGAGAATCGGCCGCCCTTCGGCCCCCAATCGGCTGCTCGCGAAGCCGATTGCCTTGATCGAGTCGCCACCCTCAAGCCGTAATGCGCTCAAGTCCGCGTTGACGGTGTCGTCCCAGTCGCCGTGACCGGTAAAGTGGACCAGATGCAGGTCAGCGCGCGCCAGCAGCTGATTGATGCTGCTGCGCGTGACCGGCGTGATGACTTCGACGCCAGGAAGCATTTTCTGAATCGCCGTTCGCTCGTCCTCGGACCAAGGTAGCTCATCCTCCGTGTAGCGCGGGTTCAGGATCGCCACGCGCGGAGCCGAAATGGCCTGAGGCTGCGGCCGCGCCTCGAGTCCCACTTTCCACCGCCCCAGGATGTGCGAGACGCCGAGTGCCGGCAAGCGGCGATAGCTGCCGTCTACGGTACCGCTGGGCTGCACCAGCTCCCAGGGAAAGATCATTTCCTCGGAATGAATGCAGATGCTGCGCGGCGGGTTGGGAAGGTTCATCAAGCGCAGGTACTCGGATCGGAACGCCGCCGGCAGCATTAGCCACAGCCTCGCTCCTAGATCCTGAAGGTCCGAGAGCAGCCTGCCGTTCCATTTCGCCAATTCCGCATCGAACTCGGCGTCCGACATCTGCCCCGACGGAAACGCCCTGAAGATGGGATCGATGGCCTGGCTGAAATATGTGGCCATGTTCGAGCCATCGAGCGCGAAGGTGCCGAACGGCTGATCTTCATACTCGGCGGCTTCGACCACGCTTCGGATGGAGAGGTCGTAGGCTTCATCCCGTCCGCCGAGCTTCCTGAGATACACGACCACGTCCGGGGACTCGCGCCGCCGGGGCGAGATTCGCAGCGTATGCGTCTTCGATTGGCCTCCCCATGGTGCGTCCTTGGCATAGTCCTTCGGGACCACGACGGTCCGGTGGGTGACAGTGCCCAGGGCGCTGTTGTCCTGCCAGAACGTCACGATGATCTCCTGGGTCGCGGGCTGGGGCCCGGGATGGAGTGCCGTCAGCGTGAACACCGCCTTTTCTGTTTCAGGCCGGCGGACTCTGTTCACGACGAGCGCCACATGGCGCTGGCCGACGACTTGAAACCCGGGCGCGCTGATCTCGGCACTCAAGGTGAGCTCCTCGGCGCCGGGCGCGAACAGAAGCTGCAACGCGGCGGCGCTTGCACTCTCGCGCAACTCGACCTCGAGCGGCCAGGTCTCTCCCTCGAGCACCTGCTCGTGAAAGGTGATTTCCGGCTCGCGCTGCACAGTGTCCCCGCCAGACTTCTCCGCCATGACCGGCGCCCCTCCGCCGCCGCGCAATCGTCGTGGGCGTATCGGTGGAACTGCCACCGTCTCGGGGCTCACGACAAGCGGCTCGCTCGGGACGCCAAGGTGCCGTTCGATCGCCTGCGTTGTCTCCGCGCGCGCAAAAAATCCCGAGTGCCAGACCCCGTCCTTGCCCGTGAAGAGCAGGGGATCCCTAATCGGAAACGACGGATGTCCGTTGGCCTGCCACACACCGTCCGAAGGCACGACCAGATCGTTCGCGACCGGCTGACCGCCATCTCGGAACACCCGATCGAGCACAGTGTCCGCAAAGCGCCATAAGAGATACGCGTTGTCGGTGCCCGGCGCCGGCGTGTAATTGGATGCGGCCGCAGCGTAGGCAGCCGGGTTGGGCGCCCTGCCTGCATTCAGCACGGTACTGATGTAGCCATTGGTCGCCATCGACTCAACGCCGGTCAGATGACTCCCGGCCGTCAAGGCCAGGAGCTTCACTATGCCGAGCAAAACCTCCACGGAATAGAGCACCGGACCGTCAGGGAAGTTGGTCAGAAAGTTCGTAAACACGTCAACCATGTCCACGAGATGTTCCGCGTTTCCCAGCGCCGAGCCCTGGTTTGGCGTTGCTACGAAGAACACTTTTCCAAACCGGCAGTTGAGCTCTGGCAGCAGCTCGGCGCCGCGTTCGACAAGCGTGCGCGCCACGATCCCACCGCGGCTGTGGCAGACAATGTCTATGTCCAGGGAATCATTGGGAAGCGCCGCCTTGATCGAGCTCAGGAAAAAGCGGGCGTTCTCCTCCGGGGACATGGTGATCGAATGGTGGTTGAAGCCGAGGACGCGCCCCTCGTAGGCCGTGCACCAGCGTTCCAACGAGGCTTTGGGAAGCCGCGTGAGCATGCCCTCCACACTGCTGAGGATGCCGTGGATGACGAGCAGGCAACGCTTGCCGCGGATCGCCTGCCAGTCGGCGAACGGTGCGAGAGGAGAGTTGGTGTACG
>JACDBQ010000746.1 GCA_013694845.1 Acidobacteriota bacterium | reverse complement strand
CTACTCCACCCTCAACGAACGGACCGCGTCGACACGGGACGCGCGTAGCGGTCGAGCGTTACGTAGATCGTCCCGCGGGAGAGGGTCACGCCGACCCTCCGCTCGAGCTCTTCGCGGACCGTTACGGCGTACGCCACTTCCCCGGTTCGAAGGATGGCCAGCAGAACGAGTTGCTCGACTTCGCCGAGTAGTTGTCGGTCGCTCACGTTAATGCTTACTAGTTAGCATTAGATGCAAGGTCCTCAAAAAGGTTGGCGAGCGAATGGGGATTGGTGATGGTGCGCTCGCCCTCGCGGAGCTCGACCGGTCGAAAACCAAATCCATAGCGGACCAGCGCGACGCGACTGCCGGCCCTTCGAGCCGTTTCCAGATCGACCGGCGAGTCGCCAATGAGGATGGTTGCGGCGGCGTCGACGCCCGCCTGTTGTGCGAGATGGAGCAGACCGGCAGGGTCCGGTTTGCGGCCGAACCGGGTGTCGCCTCCGATCACGTTCGTGAAGAATCGCGCCAGCCCGAGCTCCAGCAGGATCCGATCGGTCGCGCCTTGCGGTTTGTTGGTCAGCACGCAGAGAGGCAGCCTGCCGTGAAGCCCGGTCAACAGGTCGACGATCCCGTCGTACGGACGCGTGTAGTTGATGAGGCGCTCGTCGTACAAGGTGAGAAACCGCACCAGTGCCTCGGGGCGGCTGTCGTTGAGGCCCGCCGCGACCAGGACCCGCGCCACGAGAACCGATGCCCCCTCGCCGACCATATCGCCGACAGCCTTTTCAGAGAGCGGGGCACCGCCCAGGCTCATCACCAGCGCGTTGGCGGCATCCGCCAGGTCGCGACGGGAGTCGACCAGCGTGCCATCGAGATCGAACACCGCGAGGCGGATCATCTATAAACGATACAATCCATTTTTCAATCCGCCCATGGGAGGGTCGATGAGACGGAATCCGGTTCTGGGTCGCTGCCTGTTCGTCATCGTGGCCGCAGCGGCTGCGGCGAATGCTCTGCGTGCGCAAACGCCAGTCAAGACTGACGCCGACTACCTGCGCAAGGGGTACGAGACCTATCGCTCGATGCTGGAGGCTTCGCCTTACCGCCAGGCCTCGTGGCAGTATCTCGGGCCGAAGAACATCAGCGGTCGCGCGACCGACATCGCCGTCGCGGACCGCCCGTCCGGACGCCGGATCTACGCCGCGTATGCGACGAGCGGCGTCTGGAAGACGGACGACAACGGCGCCACCTGGCAGTCCATCTTCGACCAGATGCCGACCACGAGCATCGGTGACGTCGCGGTCTCGACGTCGAACCCGGAGACGCTGTGGGTCGGCACCGGTGAAGCGAACATCTTTCGCGCGTCCATGACCGGGGTCGGCATCTTCAAGTCGATCGACGGCGGGCAGACGTTCACCCACATGGGTCTGTCCGACACCCAGACGATCGGCCGCATCCTCGTGCACCCGACCGACCCGGACGTCGTGTACGTCGCCGCGTCGGGTCACGAGTGGACCGATAACGAGAACCGTGGCGTCTTCAAGACCGCCGACGGCGGCAAGAGCTGGAACAAGGTCTTCTACAAGAGCCCGCGGACCGGGGCATGGGACATGGTGATGGATCCCGCCAACCCGGAGGTCCTTTACGTGTCCATGTGGCAGCGCGTCCGCCGCAAGTGGAGCGATCCGCGGGTCGAGCCGGGCTACACCGAGGGTGGGGTCTTCAAGACCACCGACGGCGGCCGGACATGGGCAGAGGCGAGCGCGGGTCTGCCCGCACCGGAGCACCGCGGCCGGATCGGAATCGACATCGCCCGTTCGAATCCCAAGGTCCTGTATGCCTTCGTCGACAATTACGAGCCCGGGCGTCCGCCCCAGGAAAATGAGGTGGACGCTTACACCCGGCCCATTCACGAAGCCCGCATCAAGGCCGCGGAGGTCTATCGCACCGAGGATGCCGGCGCAACCTGGCGCAAGGTGAGTGACTCCAACGAGTTCATGACCCGGCATTCGGGCACGTATGGCTGGGTGTTTGGACAGATCCGGGTGGACCCGACGGACGAGAATACCGTCTTCACCATGGGGCTCGGCCTCAACGTCTCGAAGGACGGCGGGAAGACGTTCGCGACCTTCGCCAATTCCCGTACGATTCACAGCGACCATCACGGCCTGTGGATCGATCCGAAGAACACGCAGATCATCTACAGCGCGAACGACGGCGGCTTCTACCAGTCCGAAGATGCCGGAGCGGCCTGGAGGTTCGCCGTCTCCGCCGGCGGCTCGCAGTTCTACAACATCGCGCTCGACCCGAGCTCACCGGCCTGGGCCTATGGATCCATCCAGGATATCGGCAGCCGCCGCGGAAAGGTCGATCTCAGCCAGGGGCGCGACAAGATCCCGGGCGTGGACTGGGAAGATGCACCGGGCGGGGAGGGCTCACACCATGCCGTTGATCCGAAGAATCCGAACATTGTCTATTCGCACGGATTCTACGGAAATTTCACGCGCACCGATCTGAGTGTGCCGGCGCCGCAACGTGGCCGCGGCGGCGGCGGGGCCCAGCAGCCGTCGGCAACCCCGCCGGCGCCTGACGGTCCACGGCGCTCGACCAGCATCCGGC
>JACDBQ010000735.1 GCA_013694845.1 Acidobacteriota bacterium | reverse complement strand
GCCGGGACGCGGCCGATACGCGGCGCTCATCGCGGCGCAGAACGGCCGCAGGCGTGCCAGTTCCTCCCTGGCCCCCTGCTTGCCTTGCTCGGCAGTCTCATCAGACAGCTTGCCCAGCAGGCGGGCGGCCGACAGTCCGGCGACGCGCCCCTCCTCCACTGCGACCCTGACCCCGGCAACCCCAGCGCCGTCGCCGACGGCGAACACGCCGGGAACGGACGTCTCGCCATCCGACGTACGGTCCGGAAGCCAGACGTCGGCCAGCGGATCGTGATGCAGGCGGCACCCGAGCAGTCGCACAATCTCGACCGACGGGAGGAGCCCGTACCCGACGCACACCGTATCCACATCGAACGACCGCTCCGTTCCGGCAACCGGCCGCCAGTCGCCATCTGCCCGCGCGACGACCGCGCCTGTGACCTGGTGGGTACCCTCGATGCGGGTCAGCACGTAGGGCGCGAGCCAGCGGACGCCGGCGCGCAGGAGCGTCGTTCGGTACCCGAGACCTTCCTTGAACAACGGCCACGCCTTCAGCAGGCTCCAGGCGTGCGGCAGCAGAGCCCCCGCCGCTACGGTGTCGACGACGGCAGCGATGCTGGCACCCGCCCTGGCCAGCTGGCTCGCCACCACCAGCAGAAGTGGCCCGGTGCCGGCGAGCAGGATGCGCTTCCCAGGCAGGATCCGCTGCGCCTTGAGCAGCGTCTGGGCCCCTCCTACCGTCAGCACGCCGGGCAGCGTCCATCCGGGGAGCGGCACGGGCCGGTCGTACGCACCGGCCGCGATGATAATGACGTTCGCCTGGATGCGGGCGGACCGGCCGTCGGCGATTACCTCGAGGACGCCGGGCTCGAACGATCCCCACACGAGCGTCCCGCCCCTGAACTGGATCGGTAGTCGATCGGCTTCTGAGAAGAGCGCCCGGGCCTTGGCCTGCTCGGGCGGCGACGATCTCGGGGCCTCGACAACGAACTCGGGCGGCAGCTGCCGGTAGATCTGGCCGCCGGGGCGGGGGTTCTCGTCTACGATGACGACCTGCGCACCCGCCCGTGCCGCCTCGATGGCGGCGGCGAGGCCCGCCGGCCCGCCACCGACAACGAGCACCTCAACGCGTTCGGGTAACATCGGGGCTTTCCGTCTCGATGCGCATTCCATCGCGCACAGCAGTCACGCAGCCGCGCATGCCGGGCGTCCCGTCGATCGTCACGACACAGTCGAAGCACACCCCCATCCCACAAAACAGCCCCCGCGGCGCCCCCCGTTTCACCGTGCGCCGCAGCACGCGTCGCCCATCGGCCAGCAGGGCGGTCGCTACGCTCTCGCCGAGATGGGCACGCACAGGCTCGCCATTGACCACTATGTTGATCGATGCGCCGCGGCGCACGCCACCGGAAAGCCGCTTCATGCCGTATCCTCCAGGAAGTCGGTCGCCTCTGAACGGCGACCGCCGTGGATGTGCCGCCGATCCGTTCAGCCGTACGCATACTGTTCGACCACGTCGGAGCTGAGCTCGATACCCAGGCCTGGCTCCTCGCCCGGTGACACGTACCCGTCGCTGACCGAAGGCACGCCGCGAACGAGATCCCGGCACAGGGCGTTGCTGCGCATCGGGTACTCGGTGAGCGTGCCGCCCGTCGCCGCCATCCAGTGAATCGAGGCAGTGGTGTTGACGCCGGATCCGAAACAGTGAGGCACGCACCGGGCACCGTAGCGGCGCGCGAGCGCCGAGATCTCGAGCGCTTGAGTCAGGCCTACCCGGCCGAGATCCGGCTGGACCACCTTCAGCCCTGCATCCAGATATGCCTTGAACTGCGCGACAGTCTCCTCGGTCTCGGCGCCGGCAATCGGGATGGCAGTGCGCTGGGTCAGCGCCGCATAGCCGGACAGATCGTCGGGGTGAAGCGGCTCCTCGATCCAGCCGACGTTGTAGTCGTCGAACGCCGCGGCGCGCTCGACAGCCTGCTCGACCTGCCACCTTCTTCCGACATCGACGAAGAGGTCGGCGTCGTCGCCCAGCGCGCGCCGGGCGGCGGCCACCATCTCGACATCACGTTCGAGGCTGGTGCCGATGGGGCCGAACCCGAACTTCACCGCTTGGAAGCCCTGGTTTCTGAAGTCCCGCGCGAGCCGCTCGGTCTCCACGACGGTATCCCCCCAGAGGACGCTTGCGTAGGCGCGCATCCGCCGGGCGTCGGAGCCGCCCAGTGCGCGGTAGAGCGGCGTGCCGGCGGCCTTGGCGATGATGTCCCACAAAGCGACGTCGATCCCGGCCATCGCGTGAATGGCCGCGCCGCGCCGGCCGTACCAGGACGTGCCCTCGTACATCGCCTCCCAGACGGCGCGCGTGTCCAGCGGGCTCATGCCGGTCACGATCGAACGGAGGCCATGGCGCCCTCCTCCGGAGCGCGGCGCGTCGATGATCGCCCGGGCCACATACGACGACGAGACGACCTCGCCGAAGCCGGTGATCCCGGTGTCGGTGAGGACCTGGACGATCAGCACGTCCTGCGTGCCGTCGAACACGTTCTCGATGTTCTCGATCCGGAGCTGCAAAACGACGATATCGGTAATCTTCACCCGGACCTTCCTGTCTGCTGAACGCAACGAAGATCGCGGTTCCGGGGCGCGGGCCGGGCGCCACGGTCGTTGGCCACCAGGCCGCTGCCCCTGCGTGCGTCAGACGTGCGCGGGCATCAGCTGCAGCCGATCGAGAACCACCCGAAGGCGTTCGATGTCGGCGGGCAGCAGTGGCAGCAGCGGCGGTCGCGGGGCGCCGCCGTTCCGGCCGAGCAGGTTCATCGCAGCCTTCAGGTTGGCCGGAAACGTGCCGATCTTCCGCATCTGATCGTCGAGCGCGAGCGTCTTCATCTGCGTCGCGCGCGCCCGGTCGAGCTCGCCGCGCTGCACGAGCGCATACATCTCCACGGCAGGCCTGCCCATGATCTGAGACTCGGTCGAACTGACGAACCCCTTGGCGCCCATGAGTATCGCGGGCACACCGCGCTCGGCTGAGTGACCGGTGAAGACGCTGATGCGATCGCCAAACTCCAGAATCGTCTTCTCTGTCTGGATGAAGTCGTTCGAGCTCTCCTTGATCGCAACCACCCACTCGAACTCGACGATCTGATCGAGCAGCTCGGTGGTGAGATTGATGCCGGTACGCCGTGGGATGTTGTAGAGCAGGATCGGATGCTTCACCGCGTCCGCGATCGCGCGGTAGTGTTCCACGACCTCGCGCGGGCCCGGCATGGCGTAGTAGGGGGGCAAAATCATCACGCCGGCCACGCCCGCCTCCTTCGCGCGATGACTCAGCTCGATGACGCTGGGCGTCGGGACGCCGCCCGTACCCGCGATCACAGGTACCCGTCCGCCCACGGCATCGAGTGCCAGGCGACACAGGAGGACACGCTCGTCGGGGGAGAGGGACCACGATTCGCCGGTGCACCCCGAGACGACGATGCCGTCGACCCCTTCATCCACCATCCGTCGCACGTTGTCGCCGAAGGCCCGCTCGTCGATGGCGCCCCGCTCAGTGAACGGCGTCACCACCGCCACGAAGCTGCCTCGCCAGTCCACCTTGCCGTTGTTCATGCCTGCTCCTCCTGGGACGCCGCCTGACCGGCGACGTAATCGATTATGTTCCGCCGATTCCAAGGCCGCGGCCGCGCCGCCCCCACTCAGGGAGCGGTCACCGACGTCCGCATCAGCCGCCGCACCTCGAACGGCTGGATTGGGATGCTTGTCGCCTCACCGAGTATCTGCTGCGCCGCGACGAGGCCGGCGGCCGGAGAGATCGTATAGCCGCCGCCCGTGCAGCCCAGCACGTGAAATCCGGCGGGCGAGCCTACCGAGCCGCACATGAGCAGCTTGTCCGGCGTACGCCCCTCGAAACCCACCCAGGCGCGCAGGAGCGAGGCGCGCGCGATTCCCGGGATGTTCTGACATGCCCACGCGAGATTGCCGACCAGGCTGTCGCGCCGGACGCGCTTCACCCCGGTAGCGGCATCACCTTCGCCACGCCACGCCCCCCCGATCAGCACCCTGCCCGTGCCACGCGCCTGCTTTACCGTGAGATTGCCGCGGAC
>JACDBQ010000721.1 GCA_013694845.1 Acidobacteriota bacterium | reverse complement strand
CGGCGCGGCCGCGGCCATCGCTGACCGAGACGCGAAGGCTTGTCGCGCCAACGCGCCCGCGGCGCGATGGCGGGCTGCTACTGTCGGGATCCACTGCCGTAGGCGTCGTACGCCTTGACGATCTGCTGAACGAGCTGATGACGAACGACATCCTTGTCGTCGAACCGCACGAACTCGATCCCTTCGATGTTGCCGACGACCTTCATCGCTTCGATGAGTCCGGACGTGCGGCCGGTCGGCAGGTCGATCTGGGTGATGTCCCCGGTAATCACCGCCTTCGAACCGAAGCCGAGACGGGTCAGGAACATCTTCATCTGCTCCGACGTCGTGTTCTGCGCTTCGTCCAGGATCACGAATGCGTCGTTCAGCGTGCGGCCGCGCATGAACGCGATCGGTGCGACTTCGATCGTACCGCGCTCGAGCAACCGGTCTGCGCGTTCGATGTCGAGCATGTCGTAGAGTGCGTCATACAACGGACGCAAGTACGGATTCACTTTCTCCTGCAGATCACCGGGGAGGAATCCCAGCTTCTCCCCCGCTTCGACCGCCGGCCGCGCGAGGATGATCCGGCTGACCCGCTTGGCGAGCAGGTACGCGACGGCCTGCGCCATGGCCAGGTAGGTCTTGCCGGTCCCCGCGGGACCAATGCCGAAAACGATGTCGCGCTGTTCGATCGCCTCGAGGTACTTCCGCTGGTTGACGCTTTTCGGCATCACCTGGCGTTTGCCGGATGTTCGGGCGGCTCCCTTGGTGAAATAGTCCGACAGCGCAACGTTCTCATCCTGCAACACCAGCTGCGCGGCGGTCTTCACGTCGCCTTTGCCAAGCTTGTATCCCTCATCCATCATGGCGGTGAGCTGGCCCAGCACCCGCTCGGCCCGGGAGACATCGTCTGGATCCCCCTCGACAATGATTTCCCGGGAGCTCGTGCGTATCTGGACGTTGAACTGAGCTTCGAGCAGCTTGATATTCTCGTCCAGTGGACCGAAAAGGCCTTCGGCGCCTTGCTCCGGCAGGTTGATCTTCCGTGTAGCGGTCGCGGGAGGGATAAGTCAGCTCCTGTTCAGGTCCGGCGATGTTAACACTACAGCCCACGCAACTTTAGTTCCCGCAGCTGCTTCTCGTTCACCGCGGACGGGGCGCCCGCCATCAAATCCTGTGCCTGCGCGGTCTTCGGGAAGGCAATGACATCCCGGATAGACGGTTCCCCGCTCAGCAGGGCCACGATACGGTCGAGGCCAAGCGCAATCCCACCGTGTGGAGGGGTCCCGTACTCCAGCGCATCCACGAAGAACCCGAACCGGAGTTTCGCCTCCTCGTCCGACATCTTCAGCAGCTTGAAGATGAGGCGCTGGATCGCCTGGTCGTGGATCCGGATGCTGCCTCCGGCGATTTCGCTGCCGTTCAGCACCAGATCGTAGGCCCGTGCCCGGGCACGCCCCTGGTCGGTCTCGAGAAGTGGTGCATCGCTTTCGAGCGGCGCCGTAAAGGGGTGATGCATGAACTCGTATCGCCCCTCCTCTTCGAGCCACTCGAACATCGGGAAGTCGACGACCCAGAGGAACTCGAACCTGTCCGGATCGAGCAGGTTCTCTGTCTTCGCGACGGTGAGGCGCAGGGCGCCGAGCACCTTCGAGGTAGGTTCGTGCTTCCCCGCCGCAAGCAGCAGCAGATCCCCCTCGCCCGCGCCGGCGGTGTCGAGCGCCCTGCGAATGGTGTCCTCACCCGCCACTTTGAGCGCGGAGCTCTGGACGGCGCCGGCGGCGTTGCGCGCCCACACCAATCCCGAGGCGCCAAGACCTTTCGCGGCATCCGTCAGCTCGTCGAGATCCTTCCGTGAGTAGCTGGCGCCGCCGCGAACGACGAAGCCGCGAATCTCGCCACCCGCCGCCACGACGTCACGGAAGACGCTGAATGACGACCCCGCGAAGGCTGCCGAAAGATCCTGGATCTCCATTCCCGGCCGGAGATCCGGCTTGTCGGAACCGTAGCGCGCGATGGCCTCGGAGTAAGGCAGCCGCGTGAACGGGCGCGGCGTGCTCTTACCGACCAGCGCCAGGAGGCGATCCATCAGCAGCTCGATGGTAGTGAACACGAGCTCCTCGGTCGCGAAGGAGATTTCGAGATCGACCTGGGTGAACTCGGGCTGTCGGTCCGATCGCAGGTCCTCGTCGCGGAAGCATTTGACGATCTGGAAGTAGCGGTCCATGCCCGAGATCATGAGGATCTGCTTGAAGATCTGCGGCGACTGCGGCAGCGCGTAGAACTCCCCTGGATGCACCCGGCTGGGCACCAGGTAATCGCGTGCTCCTTCGGGTGTCGACTTGGTGAGCATCGGGGTCTCGATCTCGAGAAAGCCGTGCTCGTCGAAGTATTTCCGGATCTCCATGGTCGCCCGGTGCCGCAGCGCCAGGTTGTGCTGCATCCGCGGACGACGCAGATCCAGATACCGGTAGCGCAACCGCATTTCTTCAGCGATCGGCGCTTCCTCGTTGCTGATGGAAAACGGCGGAACCTTCGCCTCGTTCAACAGCCGAAGCTCGCGAGCGTCCACTTCGATCTCGCCGGTCTTCATCTTTGCGTTGACGGCGTCGGCCGCGCGCGCGACGACCGTTCCGATCACCGCGATGACGAACTCCGATCGCAGCCTCTTGGCGTCGGCCACCAGGGTCTCGTTCTCACGCGCCACCACCTGCGTCAGGCCGTGACGATCGCGCAGGTCGACAAACACCAGGGACCCGAGATCGCGGACACGATGGACCCAGCCGAGCAGAACCACCTCCGTTCCGACGTCTGCCGTCGTGAGCTCACCGGCGGTATGGGTTCGCGCGAGTGCTCCGAGCGGGGAGATGTTCATGACTATCGGGGTGCGGAATCAGGGTTGCGGGATGGGACAAGATCACCGAGCCGAGCGACGACCTCACCACGCGTAATTGCGAGCTGCTCGCCGGTCACCATGTTCTTGACGGTGACTTCGCCGCGCGCGCGCTCGTCGGCGCCCGCGACGGTGACGAAGGTCACGCCGCGCGACGCGGCGTATTTGAACTGCTTGCCGAGCTTGTCGGCCTCAGGATACACATCGACGCGCAGACCTGCTGCGCGGAGCTCGTTCGCGAGCTGCAGATTCTCGGCGACCGGTTCGCCCTCGAACGACGTCACCATGACATCGGCCGCCGATGTCGCGATCTCCCGCGGAAACATGTTGCGCTCGCCCATCACCACCAGGATCCGTTCGAGCCCGAGCGAAAAGCCGCAGGCGGGTATCGGCTCGCCGGAGAACATGCCGATCAGGCCGTCGTACCGCCCGCCGCCGCCGAGGCTGCCGGCAAGATCGGGCACGTTCACTTCCATGATGGCGCCGGTGTAATACGACAGCCCGCGCGCCAGGCGGGGCGTGAGCTGCACATGCCCGCGGGCCGGCGTGGATTCGGCAAGCGCGCCAATCTCCTCGACGTTCTGTAGGGCCGCAGCTCCCGGCGCCTGTGCCCCGACCAGGTGATCGAACGCGCTGCGGTTCTCGAAGGCGTCGAGGACACGCTCGGCGCTTTCCGGTGAGACACCGCGCGCCACCATGTCATCGCGCACCTTGTCGTTACCGATCTTGTCCAGCTTGTCGATGGCGATGAGCGCGGCGGTATGCAAGGCCGTCGTGATTCCTGCGCTATCGAGCAGCGCTGTCAACAGCGCCCGGTGGTTCAGCTGGATGCTGAAATCCGCGAAGCCTAATTTCAGCAGCACGTCGCTGACCGCCCCGAGCATCTCGGCCTCGACGACCGGCGAGGGTGATCCGATCGCATCCACGTCGCATTGGTAGAACTCGCGGAACCGGCCGCGCGCCGGGCGGTCGGCGCGCCACACGGGCTGGATCTGGTAGCGCTTGAAAAACCTCGGCAGCTTGCCGCGGTGCTCGGCGACGACCCTGGCGAGCGGCACGGTCAGGTCGTACCGCAGCGCCAGATCCGTCTCACCCGAGGATTCGTGCTCACCCCGGCGCAGGACCTTGAATATGAGTTTGTTCCCCTCTTCGCCGTACTTTCCGGTGAGGGTATCGATGTTCTCGAGGGCGGGTGTTTCGAGCGGTTCGAATCCATACCGCCGGTAGACATCTTCGATGATGCCGATCACGTATTCACGTCGGCGGACATCGTCCGGCAGAAAATCCCGCATCCCGCGGGCGGGCCGCGTCGATTGCGACATCAAGCGGTCACGTAGTCGAGACGGTAGTTCACGTATCGTTCGGAGTATCGAAGGATCGACGTCACCTCGTCGTCCGACAACTGGCGCCTGACCCTGCCGGGGCTGCCCATCACCAGGGAGCGCGGCGGGACCCTCGTGCCTTCGGTCAGCAATGTGCCGGCGGCCACGATCGAATCTTCGCCCACCGTCGCACCGTTCAGCAGGATCGCCCCCATGCCGATGAGAATGCGATCCGCCAGGGTGCAGCCGTGAACCACCGCCGCGTGGCCGATCGTCACGTCATCGCCGATGGTGGTCGGGTGGCTGCCATTCATCCCGTGCACCACGGTGCCGTCCTGGAGGTTGCTGCGGGCGCCGATGCGGATCCAGTGCACGTCGCCGCGCACGACCGCGTTCATCCAGATGCTGGACTCCGGGCCGATGTCGACGTCCCCGATGACCTGCGCGCTCTCGTCGACGAACGCGCTGGCGTGGACCCGCGGGGTCACGCCGCGATACGGCCGAAGCATCTTGACAGTTTATCCCGTTCCCACGCGGGGTCCGCACCCCGGGCCCCGGACGCCGCACTACTTCTTCAAAGTCGGGTAGGTAATCCCCAGCTGCTCCAGGTAAGTCTTGTAGCGCGAGGGATCGTAATAATACTTGCGCATCTGTTCGCGGTATTTGCTCATTCGATCCTTGTTCATGTCGATCGCCGGCGTGTCCTGCGCGCGGAGGAGCGGCTCGTACTTCAGATCCTTGGTCTGGACGCTGTTGAAGTAGTCCCAGGACATCCTGACGAGCTCCGGCTTCGTCAGGAGATCGATCATAGTCATCGCCTGGACCTTCGCACCGGCCGTCGTGCCTTTGTGGGCGATCGG
>JACDBQ010000714.1 GCA_013694845.1 Acidobacteriota bacterium | reverse complement strand
ATCCTTCCGTGTGGACGTCGCGGCCGACAGCGCATTCGAGCGTCTCGGGCGCGAGCTGGCCGGCTACTATCGAATCGGCGTCGAAAAGAGTCAAGGCGACGCCGACGGCAAGCCTCGCCGCATGACGGTGCAGGTGTCGCGCGGCGGAGCGACCGTGCGGGTCCGGGAGATGTTCGACGTGCGCAGCTACGAGGACCGGAATTCGACCGCGCGACTGGCATCTGCGCTCGACGCGCCGATCGCCGCGACCGGCATCCCCCTTCGGGTGACCAGCTATGTGACCGCTGACCCCGATGACGTCGCGCGCCTCAAGCTCGTGCTCACCGGCGAAGCGTCCCGGGTCGACCCTGGCCAGGCGACGGTCCGGCTGGCCGTCCACGACATGGCCGGCACCAGGATCCTGGAGGGCGAGCAGCCGATCGGCGAACCGACAGCCGAGGGGCTTGCATTCTCGGCCAATCTGCCGCTAGCCCCTGGCAGCTACATCGTCCGTGTCGCAGTGATGGACGGTACGGGCCGGGTGGGATCAGTCGATCACCGCGCCCACGTCCAACAGGTGCCACTGGGCCCGGTTTTCGCGACCGGTCCCTTGCTCGTTCGCGTACCACGGGGGGCCGACGCCTCACCACGCATCGCCGTCAACGCGGTGCGACAGGACGAGCGGCTCGCCCTGCAGATGGATCTCGAAGGCGAGCGGAGCCTGCTGGCGGCCACCGACGTCACGTTCGAGATCGCCGCGACTGCTGACGGGCCATCGCTCATCAGCGCCGTCGCCGATCTGTCACCGGACTCTCGCGGCAGCTTCCTGCTCGCTCAGGCGGTCACGGATGTGCGTGTCCTGCCTCCGGGCACCTACGTCGCGCGCGCGAAGGTGAAGTCCGACGGCGGACCGCTGGGAGAAATACGGCGCGGGTTCAACGTCACCGAAGCGCCACCGTCGGCGCCCGATGTTGCGGCTGTCGTGCCGACCGGTGTCACTCGCGGCACGACGCCTGGGCGTCCTCCGACCCGCGTCACGGTCGCGGTTCCCCGCTTTGCGTTGGATCATGCGCTGTCGCCGCCGGTGCTCGGCGCCTTCCTCGATCGGGTCGCCGCCCGGCCCGATGCCGCCTCACCGATGATCCGGGAACTGGTCGGCCGCGCGCGTTCCTCTGGCGTCGAACAGGTGGCGGTATCCGACACGCTCGCCGCGGAATACCCGGTCGCAGCGTTCTTGAGAGGATTGTCGCTTCTCTCGCAGAAGAAGCTCGATCACGCAGCGAACGCGTTCCGCGGCGCCATGCGTGCTTCGCCAGACTTCTTTCCAGCGATGGTGTACCTGGGGGTCTGCTACGCCGCGGGCGGCAACGACAAGGAGGCCGCAGGGGCCTGGCGGACCGCGCTGATCAAGGAAGGTGACGCGCTGCCGCTTCACCTGCTGCTGGCTGACGCGCTGTTGCGGCAGGAGCGCGCCGACCTGGCGCTTCAGACCCTCAATGCCGCGCGCACCCGGTGGCCGTCCGACGATGGGCTGAGACGGCGTTTCGTACTGGCGGCCCTGATGGCCGGCCAGCATGCCGACGGGTTGATGACCCTCGATGAGCTCGTCAAGACGGGAGCGGACGACGAGTCGACGCTGATGGCTGCCCTCCTGGTGCTGTACCAGGCGTTCGGGGAGGGCCGGCCGATCCATGACGCCGACCAGGATCAGGCGCGCATGGTCCGCCTCGCCGACGCCTACCGCGCGCGCGGTGGTCCGTCGCTGGCATTGATCGAGACCTGGATCACGCAGGTCACACGAAAACGGTGAAGTCGGTCCTTCCCGCATCCCGCGCCCCGGATCCCGCATCCAGGTGTAACCGATGCGCCCTCGTGACAGGGTCCACCGGCAAAAGCGGCGTTGTGATGACGCAACCGTAACCCGACCGCTCGGATCTCGCCGCAACGGTGCCAGAAGCGTCGATTCGTCTCTGGGCACGTGAATTGCGCCGAGGGGGCGATGCTTCTCATTTCAGTACGAGCGCTCGTGATGACAGGCGCGCTCATGGTGGCGGCCGGCACGCTCGCGAGCTCGCAGGAACTGCCGGCGCCAGAGGCATGGGCCGCGCTGGAGCGCGGGGATGGATCCAGGGCGGCCGCGATCTTTCGCGACGCGCTGGATCGAGCTCCGCACAACCCGCTCCTGCACTACGGCAGCGCCCACGCCTCGTTGCTTCTCGGGCGCACAGACGCGGCCATCTCGTCCCTGAAAAAAGCGGTCGAACAGAATCCCAGGTTCATGCCGGCGATGGTGCTCCTGGCGCAGGTGGCCTACAGCGCCGCCGATCTCGATCTCGCCGTGCGGAGTCTCGAGAAGGCGGTGGCGATGGCTCCGCGCGACCGCGAGCTGACCGCGCAGCTCGCCAAATGGAAGAAGGAGACGGACCTGCATCAGAGCTTTCAGACGCGGCCGGGCGTCCGGTTCAATGTGCTCTTCGAGGGGCCGGCTCAGCGCGCGATCGGCGATCGGGTCTCTGCCGTGCTGGAGTCGGCGTATTCGAGCATCGGCAAGCAGCTCGACATCTATCCGGGCGCGGCGCTCGAGGTGATTCTCTACTCGAACAAACAGTTCCGGGACATCACGCGGGCACCGGAATGGTCGGGAGGAGGTTACGACGGGCGCATCCGGCTGCCGGTCGGCAACGCGCTTCGTTCGCCGCAGGTTCTCGACCGGGTCGTCGTTCACGAGTACGTCCACTCGGCCGTCAGGACGGCCGCCCCGACGGGCGTGCCTGCCTGGATCAACGAGGGTCTGGCGAGCTATCTCGAGCCCGGGGACAAGACCTGGGCCGCGCGCGTGTTGAAGGCGTCTGGCGATCGGATCCCGCTGGAGGACATGGTCGAGGGCTTCGGCGGCTTCGATGGTCCGACGGCGCTGCTCGCGTATGCCGAAAGCCAGGTGGCCGCCGAGCTGCTCGTGGAGCGCCTGAAACCCCACGTCGGCGCGTTTCTTCAGCTGCTTGGCAACGGCCACACCGTCGACCAGGCGCTCAGCAGGCACGGCGTGCCGCCGGAGACGTTCTACGCGGAGTGGCGCCGCCGCGTCGGGGTCCGCGACGCCACGCGCTGAGCCTCCTTACGTCGCACCATCGAGAGTCCAGCGTGTCGGTTTGCGCGCCAATCCTGACCCAAGGTCGGACAGGTTAGTCATTGTCCGTACATTCATCAAGAAGTAAGGTGGCAAGGTTCGTCCATCAACCGAAGCCTTGGAAGGGAGGGGGCCGAGCACGTGTGGCTGCTCGGCGCGCCCGCCCATCGCCACAACGCTGGCCCTACCAGTCCACCTTCACGCCGAACTTCGCGATCCGCGGTCCGATCACCGTGGTGCCCTTCTCGAACGACGCACCAGACCGCCAGTTGATGTTCACCGCGGTGTCCGAGTTCAGCGCGTTGAAGAGATCCACGAACAGTCCGAGTTTTCCCCGGGTTGCAAACGGAATCTGTTTCTCGACCCTGAAATCCAGCAAGACGATGTTGTCCTGCCGCCGGGTGCCGATGGACTCGGCGAGGACGAGCTGCGTGCCGTAGTTTGAACAATTCGTCGTCACCGTTGTCGAGCATCCAGCCACCGAGAAGTAGCGCCCGTACGGGAAGCCGCTCGACGTCTTGAACGCGGGCGTCACGCGGACCCCCCAGCCGGCGTCCGCCGTGCCGCTGACCTTGAGCATCCAGTTCTTGAACTCGTTCTCGGTCCGTTCGTTGGGCGTCGAGGGGAAGCTTCCGAAGTACGAAAAATTCGAGATGGCCGTACCGAAGCGGTTGTTCGCAGGCATCGCTTATCGGCTCCAATTGAAGGACGACGCGCCGCCCATCCGCCGGCCGGGGTGTCAGCCGCTGGCGCACTCGATTACGTGATTCAGCGTCTGAGTCTCGGACGCGCTGCACGCACTACGTTCGGGTCCGTTTGTTCGATCGTTCACCGTCCTGACTGCCGAACGTCCAGGTCGATCCCTGCGATTCGCACGACCCCCGAACGGGCAGGACCAGGGTTGGGTGACACGATGAACAGCACGAGCCCGTCACCCGCGCCGGAATGTCCCGTTTCTATCGTGATCCAGTCGACGGTGCTGGCCGCGCTCCACGTGCACGCGCCCACCACGATGACCAGGATTGCACCACGCCCGCCGTCTGCCTGGTAATCGACGGAGGGGGGCGCGAGCCTCCACGTGCATGTTGATTCCTGGACGACCGTAACAGTGTTGCCCGCAACCGTGAGCGTTCCCATGCGCCCCGGACTGTTGTTCGCCGCCACGACGAAAGGGACCGGCGCCGCCCCGGTGCCCGAGGTCTGAGGCACGGTGATCCATCCGGCGGCGCTTGCAGCAGTCCATGGGCAGCCTGCCGCGGTTTGCAGCGTGATGCTGCCTGCAGCACCCGCGGCGCCTGCTGCATAGGAGGAAGGCTGAACGCTGTAGCGGCATCCAGAGAGCTGCGTCACCGTCACGCGCACACCAGCCACGTTCACTGTTCCCGTGCGGAGCGGTCCCTCCGTCACTGCCGCGGAAAGGACGACCGTCCCGGGACCCCTGCCGCTGCCGCCGCTCGTGATCGAGATCCATGGCGCCTCGCTCTGCGCCGCCCACGGGCAGTCGGGACCCGCAAGAACCGGCACCTCCAGGCGGCCCCCCGCGGCACTAACGCTCGTCGTCGTCACCGCGGTAGTCACCATGCAACCACTCCCTTGCTGGATCCTGACGCTTTGCCCCGCGACGGTGATCGTTCCGGATCTCGGTGGACCAGAGGTGGCTGCCACGGCGAGGAGGACGACGCCGTTGCCGGCTCCTGTGTGGCCGTCGACGATGCTGATCCACGACTCTTCGGTGCGTGCGGACCACGCACAGCCGGAC
>JACDBQ010000694.1 GCA_013694845.1 Acidobacteriota bacterium | reverse complement strand
CTACTGGATCGGAAGGAGATGCGCCGGCCGGCCCTCCATGACCGACTGGCTCGCTCGGCCATTAGTTCCCGGAATGTCATCCAGCCAACAGTCGTGAACCGGCCGACCACGGTAACGTGTTCCTTCGTCGGTCAACACCGAAGGGAGGCACCGCGTGCCGCTCAACGCGCCTGTGATTCTGCTCGTGGACGACCACCCCGACTCCGTGGAGATGTACACCGTGGGCTTGCTCGCGATGGGCTTTCAGCCACTCAGCGCGGCGAATGCTGACGACGCCTTCGCACGGGCGTGTGAATGTCAGCCGGACGTCATCGTCGCCGATGTGGCCATGCCAGGCGCCTCGGGGTTCGAGCTGACGCGGCGATTGCGAGGACACGCCCGAACGAAGGACGCCGGAATCATCCTGCTCACTGGCCATGCGCTCGATTCCGCGAGGCAGGAGGCCGCCGCCGCTGGGGCCGACCGCTTCCTGCTCAAGCCCTGTCTGCCTGAGGAACTCGCGCTCGAGATCCGCGACGTGATCGCTCATCGGCGTCCAGTCGGTCAGTAGGTCGAAAACCGGTGGGCCCTCACGCCAATGACTTCAGCGGTGACGGTCGAACGCGAACAACGCGTGATCGGGTGACTGGATGCCCTGCCATCGTTCGAGCAGCAGGCGTGCCGCCAGGAACCCGAACGTCATGCCGTTGCCGCCGTAGCCGAGCGCGAACTGATGGCGGGGATACCGCGCGTGAGGTCCGATGTAGGGCAGGCTGTCAGGGGTGTTGGCGAACAGCCCTTCCCAGCCGTAGTCGATCCCCACGTCGGCAAGGGCAGGCAACAATGCATCGAAATATTCTCGGAGCTGGCGGGTGCCGCGCCGGAACGCGGCGGCGCGTCGTCGCCCCGGCACGACCGGGTGATCCGCTCCTCCGAGAAGCAGACGATGGTCGTTGGTCCATCGCGCGTAATGGTAGGGACGTTCCGTATCCCACAACATCACGTCGCCCAGCCCGAGTTCCCATCGTTGACGGCGGCTGAGTGGTTTCGTCGCCAAGACGTAGGTGTGATTCAGGCGAAATCTGCCGACCGGCGGCTGGAAGCCGGGGGTGGCGTAGCCGGTCGCGATGACCACCTGTGCGGCCTTCAGGGTGCCTTTCGAGGTCACGACCTCGATGCCGTCTCGCCGGCGGTCGATGCGCAGGACCGGGGATCGCTCGAAGAGGAGGGCGCCGGCATCCGCCGCAACGCGCAGCAATCCGAGGCAGGCCGCGAAGGGATTGAACTGAGCGTTGTCGCGGGTCCGGATCGCGCCCCGCGCGGCGATGCCGGTGAGCCGGCGCACAGCGCCCGGCGTCAGCCAGTCGGCGGCGAAGCCCGCTCGGCACCGGCGAGCCTGTTCGTCTTGCAGTTCCGGGACCGACTCCGGCGCCAGCGTGTAATACAGTGAATCCCGTCGGGTGAGCTCGCACTCGACCCCGAGCCGGCTGAGCGTGCGCACGAAATCACGAGCGGCGTCCGTACTGAGTTCCCAGATGCGGCGCGCCTTTGCGGCACCATATCGACGCCCGAGTTCGGTCAGACCGAGGTCCGGCTCGCGAAGCAGCAAGGCACTGCTCGCGGCGGTACTGCCGCGACCGACGAGGGACGCCTCGACCAGACCGACTCGGATTCCGGCCCCGGCAAACAGCGCCGCTATCGTGCTGCCTGTGATCCCGCCACCAACGATCGCGACCTCAACCTCGTGTTGCCCCTTCAGCGGCTGACACGTCTGCCGCCGTGGCGGTCGGTCGAGCCAGACGGGTGTTCCCGTGCGCAGAGACTTCGGCATACCCATAGGTTAACTTGGCGGGCCTCTTGCTTCGGCGTGGCGCGGAGATCTTGAATGCCTAAACCTACGCCTGCCCATCCCGATACCACGCCGTACTGGAGCGATTCCGCATCGATATCCAACTTCCCCGCGGTCGAGCGCGACGAACGCGTCGATGTGATCGTGGTTGGTGGCGGCCTCACCGGCTTGACTGCCGCGTACCTGCTGACCGCGGCGGGCAAAACCGTCGCCGTGATCGAGCGTCAGCGATGCGCTCAGATCGACACCGGCCACACCACGGCGCACTTGACCATGGTCACCGACCTGCGTCTGCCCGATCTGGTGAAGCGCTTCGGTCGTGACCACGCCCAGGCGGCCTGGGACGCAGGGCTCGCCGCGATCTCACGAATCGATTTCACCATTCAGGAGAATTCGATTAGTTGTGGCTTCGAATGGGTCGACGGCTACCTGCACACGCCGCTCGCCGAGGGTGATGAACCCACCGCCAGCTTCGAAGAACATGCCGCTCTGGCGACCGACCTGGGCTTCGACGCGGCGTTCGTCCAGGACGTGCCATTCGCAGGCGGGCCCGGCATTCGTTTCGAACGGCAGGCGCGCTTCCATCCGCGCAAGTACCTGGCGGGTGTCGTCCACGCCATTCGTGCCGCGGGCGGCCGCATCTACGAACATAGTGAGGCCGACGAGTTCTCCACCGATCCGCTCGGCGTCAAGGTCAACGGTCACACGCTGACCTGCGACGACATCTTCATTGCGACGCACAATCCGCTGGTCGGGGTCCGCGGCGTCGCCAGCGCGACCGTCTTTCAAACCAAGCTCGCGCTCTACACGACTTATGTCGTCGCCGGCCGCGTGGCGCATGGGACGGTGCCCGATGCGCTCTTCTGGGATACCGCCGACCCCTATCACTACCTGAGGCTCGAGCCGCGACATGACCATGACCTGGTCATCTTCGGCGGCGAAGATCACAAGACCGGGCAGGTGCCCTCTCCCAACGAGTGTTACCAGCGCCTCGAGGAGACACTGACCGCACGTCTTCCGGACATCGAGATCTCGCACCGCTGGTCCGGTCAGGTCATCGAAACACCGGACGGTCTACCGTACGTCGGGCAGATGGCCGACCACCAGTACGCCGCGACGGGGTTCGCCGGCAACGGCATGACCTTCGGGACGGTGGGCGCGATGATCGCGTCGGATGCGATTCTTGGCCAGGCGAACCCGTGGACGGAGCTCTTCGATCCGGGCCGCGCGGCGATCCGCCGCGGGGCCTGGCAATACCTCAAGGAAAACGCCGACTATCCCTATTACCTGATTCGAGATCGTTTTGCGGGCGCCGAAGGCCGCTCCTTGCGCTCGGTCAAGCGTGGTCAGGGACTGGTGCTCGAGCGCGACGGAGAGAAGGTCGCAGCCTCCCGCGACGACAGCGGCGCGGTGACGCTGAGATCCGCCATATGCACGCACATGGGCTGCACCGTGGCATGGAACGAGGCGGAGCGCACCTGGGACTGCCCCTGCCACGGGTCGCGCTTCAAGCCGAACGGCGACGTCATCTCTGGCCCTGCGGAGGCGCCTTTACCCGAAGTGAAGTGATGCCTGCCCGCGGCCAGCGTCACGCTGAGCGATTGCCGTCGCCCTTCATGCGAGCAGCAGGAGATCCGGTAGCGGCATCGATACTTCAGCGCAGCGATGCCGCCGCCGGTGTCGTTGAGGCTTAGCGCTTTACTTCAGCTTGCAGGCGTTTTGCTCGTCCAGGGGCTTCGGCACGGCGTCGCGTGTGGCCTGGACATGCTTCTGAAGCTCGCCGTTCTGCGCATTCTTCATCAGTTGGTAAGCGCTCCCGCGCGCATCTGCAGGAACGAATGACTGACTCATGGCCGTTCCTTTCTGAAGCAAGCGTGCAAGGTCCAAGCTAAGGACGAGTCCTAAGCGCGACTGCCGACACGCCGATCTCCCGGCGAGGTTTCCGTGACGAAGGCGGCCGCGAGCTCCGTGAGACCCAGAACCAGGTACGGAGCCCACCCGAGGTCGGCGAAGGCAAAGATCCAGGGAGAAAACGCCAGGACGGCCCCGGCGACGCCATCCACGGCGAGGTGGAGGGGCATCGGCAGGCGACGTACGATGCCGTACTCGTGATCTGTGAAAAAAGTGACTATGAGGCCCACGACCCCCAAGGCAACGGGGACGGCCGTTGCCGGCCCAGCACCTCCCAAGCCCAGAGGCCAAGGGAGCATTATCAGCAGACCGCCCATCAGCCAATCGATGATTCCGTGGACACGGGTGGGCACAAATCGCATGAAACTCCTTCCGCCACCCGGTTGGCGCTAGGGATCGCGTTTCATTTGCTAGCCGGGCTTCTTCATCATCATCTTGCTCTTGTCGATCGTGGCGGTGTCCGGATCGCCTTGCACGCCGGACGGTGGGGTGAAGATGAAGCCCTTCATATATTCCGGATGCTTCATCTCGGCGATGGCTTCCGTGTACGCCTTTCGTGCGTCGCTGGAGCTTCGCTTACCAGTGACCACGTCGTGCGCGAGGTTAATGGCCAGGAAATTCGCCTCTTCTTTGTCGCAGCGCGCCCCGACCTCGCCTTTCGTCCGCTCGACGATGATGCTGCCGTCGTATTCGGCGAGCTCATCGAACTTGTCGGCTGGCACTTTCCAGGCGATCGCCTGATAGAACATGTCGTGGTGCGGCATGGGGAAGTCGTGCTGGATCTCCTCGTTCACGAGCTCGGACCATTTCCAGGGACCGTTGTTCATCCAGATGAGCCTGTTCGCCGACGCCTCCTGCGGCATGCCGTACTTGGCAATGACCTTCTGCGCCAGGGCCTTCGGTTCCGACTTCCAGGTACTGGTGATCCGGTCGACCATTGCCTGGTCCACCTTCATCATCGATTTCATGTCGGCCGCCTGATCACTGGTCTGGGTCGAGGCCCCTCCGACAACGAGAGCCGCGACCGCCGCAGCGCTGACAAATGTGCTGATGCTCATGTTTCCTCCCTGCCCGTTCCATAGACGCGTGGCGACGGTTTCTCTCTCGATTATGACACCCGCGCGTCACGACGAGGACTCGAATTGCTCACGTTTCTGTGTCGTTCCAGGTCGGGCGCGCAATCGGTCAGAGTCCTAAACTCAGCTGCACGCAGCGTGAAAATGAACGATGCTCCGGTGTTCGGCTCGCTCCGCACGCTGAGCGCGCTGCCGTGCAGATCGAGGATGCGTTTGGCAATGGCCAGGCCCAGGCCGGCGCCGTCAGCGGAGTCAGCCCCTGTCCCGGCGGCTCGATAGAAGCGCTCGAAGATGTGCGGCAACTCGACGGCCGGAATGCCGGGGCCCGTGTCCGAGACCTGAACGAGTATGCCCTCGCCATCCGGATGGCAGTCGAGAGACACGCATCCGCCTTCGGGAGTGTGACGCACTCCATTCTCAATCAGATTGACCAGAACACGCTCGATGAGACGGATGTCCGCCTCCACCATCGGCAGGCTCGGGCTCAGCACACTTTTCAGCTCGACCCTTCTGCTCGCCGCGAGCAGCTCGAACCGCTGCAGCACGTCCTGACCCAACTCGCATAGCGAGAACGGCTCTACGCTCAGCAGCACCTCGCGCGCGTCCAGCTTGGCGAGGTCGAACAACTCGGCGACCATCGTACTGAGGCCTTTGCTGTGCTTCAGCGCGACTTCGAGATACCGCTTCTTGTCCGCCTGGGTCAGCGTGGGTTCCTTCAGCAGCAGCGTTTCCAGATAGCCATGAACCGACGCCATCGGGGTGCGCAGATCGTGGGACACGTTGGCCACCAGGTCGCGTCTCAGCCGGTCGACATCGCGGAGGTTCGAGATCTGCTCGACGATGCGCCCGCTCATTTCGCGGAATGTCGAGCCGAGTACGTCGATCTCGTCGCCAGGCGGTCCCGGTCCGGACGGCAAGGCAGGTGCCTCCGAGAATCCGCTTTCGCGGAACGCCTCCATCTCTCGAGCGAGCAGCGTCAGGCGCCTGGTCAACCACCGCACGATCAGCAACGATGCGAGCAGGCCGAGCGCGATCAGCAGGCCGACCCCCCAGGCACTGGCCCGCAGCGTCCGGCTCTGGCCGACCAGCCGCAACGCGGAGGTGTATTCTTCGCCGACCAGGATCACGTACAGATACCCGTCGAGCGATGCATCCGGTGCGACCGGGCGACCTCCACGAGCCCGTTTCAGCGCGGTTACGGAGAAGACCTTGGTACCGGTCTCGCTGCGCGGATCGTCCCCATAGATCGGCACCGGCCCGTCGCCGAGCAGCGCCCGCACCGGTGCGAGGCTGACGTGATCGCGTTTGACGACTCCAGGCGCGGCCGAGAACGCCAGGATGCGTCCATCCGGATCGAGCAGGTAGATCTCGATACTGCGATTGATCGCCATCAGCGTCTTGAAGGTCTCTTCGGCCGCTGCTTTATTGATCCGCCCGTCGTCGAGGAGGATGCGCTCGGCGGCAAGATGCCTGGCAAGATTGAGGTTCAGCTTCTGGTTGACTTCCTGGAGATAGAGCTGGCTGGTTCTGATGATCCACGTGGTGTAGAGCAGACCCAGCAGCAGGAAGAGGCCGAACAGGGTGGCCGCCAGCTTGCCGTAGAGGGTACGGAACGGGAATCGCGGATGGTGGCGCGCCCTGGCAGGCGGCGCTGCTCCAGTCGGGTCAGGCATCCGCCACGTCGCGGAACTTGTAGCCTACGCCCCAGACGGTGAGCACGAATCGGGGTTGCCCGGGGTCCTGCTCGATCTTGGCGCGCAGCCGGTTGATATGCGAGTTCACCGTGTGGCCATAGCCATCGTGCGAATACCCCCACACGAGGTCCAGCAGCTGGGCACGGGTGTAGACGCGTCCGGGATGTTCCGCAAAGCAGAGCAGCAGGTCGAACTCCTTTGCGGTGAGCGACACCGGGACGCCGCCCAGGCTGACGGCGCGTCGATCGACGTCGATCTGGAGCTGGTCGAGCGTCAGCACGGCGCCCCGCATGGCCGCGTCGCGCGGCGAGTAGGTGTCGGCCCGCCGAAACAGTGCCTTGACGCGGGCGAGCAGCTCGGGAACGCTGAAGGGCTTGGTCAGGTAGTCGTCGGCGCCGAGCTCGAGTCCTACCACGCGGTCCAGTTCCGTGGACCGTGCGGTCAGCATGAGGATCGGTGTGTAGACGCGCTGCTGCCTGATCGCCTGGCAGACGGCGAGGCCGTCCGCGCGCGGCAGCATGATGTCGAGGACGATGGCGTCGTAGGGCCGCGACAGCGCGGCGTCGAGCGCCGCCGCGCCGTCATGCACGACGTCCACCTCACACGGCAGATCCCGCAGGTGTAGCTCGACCAGGTGCGCGATATCCGGATCGTCCTCGACGACGAGCACACGGTGAGTCATTAAAGCGCGTCCATTTTTCCCGGGGGGCCGGAGGGCCGCTGGGAGACTTTGTTCTCCGTTCACGAGTGCGGTCGAAAGAGGTAGACGGGCGGAGGCTCCGGACATGGCGCACGCCCTTGCAAGCGGGCGACCCTCGGTCGCTCGCAATCCTCACTTTTCTGTCACGAAGGCGATCCGGATCGTCGCGGCAGCGAAAACACGAACTCGGCCCCCCCGGAACTCCGCTGTGTGGCGGTCAGCTGGCCGCCGTGCAGTGTCACGATCCGACGGGCACTCGACAGTCCGAGCCCGGCCGTATCCGACGACGCCGTCGCGAATCCGCCTCGATAGAAACGGTCAAAAATTTTCTCACCATCTTCCGCCGCGATACCGGGACCCGTGTCGGTGACTCTGACGATCACCCGGTCGCCCACCACGGCACACGCGACGCTCACCGTCCCGTCCTCCGGCGTCAAACGGATGGCGTTGTCCAGGAGATTGGCGAGCACCCGCTCGAGCAGCCGCACCTCGCCGACCACCACCGCCGAGCAATCCATCAGATTCATATCGAGCACAATTCGTTTGGCTTCGGCGGCCATCGCAAAGGCCTGCACCACGTCGGAGATCAATTCCGGCATCTCGAACGGTTCCGCCTTGAGTTGCAACTGGCGATCGTCGAGTTGCGCGAGCTCGAACAGATCGGCGACCAGGCGCGCCAGCCGGCGCGACTGGGTGGACGCCTGCCGGAGGTATTTCTGCTGACCCACGGCATCGAGCGCGTCGGCCTTCATCAGTACCGTATCCAGAGACACTTGCAGCGCCGTCAGCGGCGTGCGCAGATCGTGGGAAATATTGGCGACCAGCTCGCGCCGCTCGACGTCGAGCCGCTGCAAGGCTTCCTGCGAGGTGCGCAACGCCCGCTCGCTCTCCCGCAGACGCGCTTCGGTGCGCTTCCGTTCGAGGACCTCCGCGGCAAACGCTTCGTTGAGGTTGAGTAATCGTCGGGTCTGTCGGCGAAGCTCGAGCTGCATCACGACCTGCCGTGCCAAGGCGCGCAGGCTGGCGACCGCGTCGGCCGACAGCTCCCGCGGTGCCACATCCATCAC
>JACDBQ010000680.1 GCA_013694845.1 Acidobacteriota bacterium | reverse complement strand
GCCGGGGACAGGGGCGACCGAGGCACCGGAGGGCGGGTTGAGACCCGTGCGACGAATGTCCGACGTGATCGTCGGCGCCGCCGACACAGATCCACTGGGGTGCGGCAGTGTCAGGTCGCTCGTCCTGAGCAGACCCGCGGCGGTCGGGGTTGCCATCGTCGGGAGCTCCCCAAGCGGCGCAGGGGTCACGGCCGCCCTGAGCGCGGCTCGGAACTCTTCGGCGGTCTGGAAGCGCGCGGCCGGTGCTTTCGAGAGCGCCTTCGAGATGACCGATTCGCACCATGGGGGCAGGTCCGGTCGGAAGGTGCCGAGCGGAGTCGGCGGATCCGCGACCTGCTTCTGCGCCATCGAGATCGCGGTGTCGGCCTGGAATGGCAGCTCGCGCGAGAGCAACCGGTAGAACAGCACCCCGACGGAATACAGGTCCGCGCGGCCGTCGATATCCTGGCCGAGCACCTGCTCGGGCGCCATGTAGGCGGGGGTGCCCATCATGAAGCCCGCGTGGGTGAAGTGCTCGGCGCCGAGCATCCGCGCGATGCCGAAGTCCATGACCTTCACCACACCAGTGTGGGTCATCATCACATTGGCCGGTTTGAGGTCGCGGTGGATGACGCCCGCACGGTGGGCGTGCGCCAGCGCATCGAGAATCTGGATGCAGACGTGCGCAGCCTGTGGCGGCTCGAGCGGCCCCAGCCGCTCCGACAGCGTCTGAAGCGTCTCGCCGCGGACGAACTCCATGACCATCAGCAGCTCGTCGTCGTGGCGACGGAGCTCGTAGATCGTCGCAATGCCTGGATGATTCAGCCGCGCGAGCGAAACTGCTTCGGCGCGGAAGCGTTTCAGGAGGTCGGCGTCACTAAGGTCCGGGTTCAGGACTTTGATCGCCACCTCGCGGTCGAGCGTCTCGTCCAGCGCCTTGTAGACGATGCCCATCCCGCCACGGCCGAGCCGATCGAGGATGCGGTAGTTGCCGACGGTCTTGCCAATCATCAGGGGAGGGGTCGCGGAAACGGATTCGGGAAGTCAGTCTAGGGGGCATGACCGGGCCGTGTCAATCGACCGTGCGGCGCGCCGGTCGTCGCGCGCTCGCAGCATCCGGTTTGCGCTGGCCGTCAGCCGGGACTACAGTGACGCCGGAGGTGGGAACTTATGCGGCGTTTCATTGTCAGTATCGGGTGTGCCCTCGTGCTCGTTGGGGGGCCGGCGTTGGCGCAGGCACAGCCGACGAAGACGGTCAAAGGCGCGATCACGGCAATCGCGGCGGATTCAATCACGGTGAAGGCAGGCGCGCAGGACATGACCTTCGTCATCGACTCGAAAACCGAGGTGGTGGCACCGGGAGGAAGCACCAAGGCCCGGGAAGCGAAGGCGGCCGGCAGGGCGGGGGCGGCAGTGACTGACGTCCTGAAAACGGGGCAGGCGGTTGAGATCCGTTACCACGAACAGGGCATGCATGCCGCGTTCATTCGGGCGATCGCGGCGGTGCCCGCGGAGCCCAAACCGGCAGGGCCAAAAGCGCAGACCGCGTCCGGCGTGGTTTCGGCAATGAGCGGAAACTCGTTGACGGTCAAGGGCGCGAGCAGTGAATGGACCTTCGCGGTCGACGAGAAGACCACGATATCCGGCAGCGGTATCGGCACGGCCAGCAAGAAAATGATCAGCGAAGGGAAGAAGCCCAACCTGGCCGCGCTGGTGCACGAGGGTGACACCGTCAGCGTGACCTATCACGACGTGGACTCCACCAAGCACGCGTCTGTCGTCCGCATCACACGCGGGAAGATGTGATGTAAGGTCGGACTCACGTGGCGACGTGGCCGTTCGGGCCGCACTCTGAGGACGCGGTTTTCTGCCGCGTCCTCTTTTTTGATGTTCGTTCGGCTGTTTCACACCGCGGTTCTGCCCCCAATGCGGGTCGGGCCGATAACTGCCGCCTTTGGAGTTCTCATGCCTGTTCCATCCATTACGCTGGACGACATCAAGGCCGCACGCCAGATCGTCTACCGCACCCTGCGCCCGACGGCGTTGCTCAAGCATCCGCTGCTCGATCTGGAGACGGGCCTCGATATCATGGTCAAGCACGAGAACCATAATCCGACGGGCGCCTTCAAAGTGCGTGGCGGCCTCAACCTGGTGGCGCGGCTCTCGCCCGAGGAGCGGCGAGGAGTCATCACGGCTACGACCGGCAATCACGGCCAGTCGATCGCCATGGCGTGCGAGCGAGAGGGCGTGCCCTGCACAATCGTGGTGCCCATCGGCAACAATCCCGAGAAGAACGCGGCGATGCACGCGTTCGGTGCGACGGTCCTCGACGTCGGACGCGATTTCGACGAGGCCCGCGAGCACGTCGAGAAATTGAGGGTCGAGAACGGCCTGCGATACGTCCACTCGGCGAACGAGCCGGATCTGATCGCCGGGGTGGCGACCTACGCGATGGAGATCTTCGATGACGCTCCGGACGTCGTCGTGATCCTGGTGCCGATCGGAGGAGGCAGCGGCGCCTGCGGCTGTGGACTGGTGCGTACC
>JACDBQ010000669.1 GCA_013694845.1 Acidobacteriota bacterium | reverse complement strand
CGATCCACAGCGACTGATACTAACAAACCGAGGGCAGACGACAGCTAAACTGCATCGATGCTCCCCATCAGCGGCTGGCCGACGCATCCTCTCCTCTATGAAATCAACACGTGGCCGTGGTTGGGCGGCATGGATCCTCTTTACGCCGCGTGCAAGCGGGCGTTGATCTCTTCCTCGTGTTGTGCGAGCAGTCGCATCAGCGGCAGCAGTCGCTGCGCCGCGCGATACGCCCGGAGGTTGCCGGGCAGCGTGTCGTCGTTCACAAAATCACAACAGAACTGCAGGGCGCGGATCTCGAACCGCCGGTGCAAGATGTGGAACGCCGCCGAGTCGACGCTGAGCACGGCGCGGTTCTGCGCGTAGTGGCGGCGGCAGGCGGTCGCGACCGTGACGATGTCGCGCAGGATCTGCTGGTCGGTCTTCACCATCGTCGCCCTCCGCTTCGGCGCTCTCGTCGCAGCGACTCTGTCATCTCAGCCGTGGCGTAGTCGACGCGCTTCTGGACCTCGATCGGGTCGCTGTAGTGCAACCCGGCGTACGCCGGGTGATCCGGGCCGACGCACTCGCGTCGGCAGTACGGGCAGGGTGACGTGGGCGGCTCCGGGCCCATGGCGGCTTGGCCGGGGGCGGTCGGCGCCGAGTCCGGGCCATCCAATAACGTCGCGTCCTGGCCCAACGTGGCGGCCGGGGCGGCCGGTTATGGCTCGCCCCGGAGGCCGGCCGGGGGAGCCGGAGCTTGCTGCTCTCGCCGCGCCGCTGCTGCCGCTCGCAGCGCGCTCAGCTGGGCACGCTCATCGTCCGTGAGCAGTTGCTCCCAGCCATCGGCAGGCGACACGATAACGCGCTTAATCCGCGTGATCGCGGTGGGATTATCGGGAGGCAGGCTCGCCGCTTCGATCGCATCGAGCGCCACGAGATGGCGCAGGGCTTTCTCCAGGAGGATCGGGTCATCCGTCACATCCGCCTTGTCGTGAATGCGCCACGCTGCTTTTTTCAGGCGTCGAATGTCGGTGGGTTTCATCGGTCCTCCCTCACCCACTTCGCACGGACACGGCGAAGGCGTCCCGCGCGGTGTAATTCTCGGCACGCTTTCAGTACGCGCGTTCGACGTCGGCGAAGCACGCGCGCAAGTTGAGATCCGGATGCAGCGGCGCCAGGACGCGACAGCAGCGCGAGAATCTGACGATCGATCGTTTGGGGTTCCAGCAGCTGGAACACGACGAGCGCGAGTTCGCCAGCCAGGACGTTGTCGTGCCGACGAGCAGTCACAACCGGTTCCTCGCAGCGCAAGGGCGCAACTCAGGAATTCCTGAATAGCGGTCGGCCGTGGAACGGTTCCCCGCAGCGCAAAGGCGCAAGGCTCGCAACGGCCAGGTGAGCAGAAGGGGAGCCGGGCGCGAGGACAGATCGTGCCGACGTCCTGCAGCGCGGTGTGCGCGGCCGCTAGAGAATGGCGAGAGTTGGGCGGGATGCGCCGCTGCCGGGTGCGCCGCCGGTGACCCAGATCGTCGAAATTGCTAAAGAATTGGTGCCGGAGGAGGGGGTCGAACCCTCACGGGGAGTGAACCCCACGGGATTTTGAGTCCCGCGCGTCTGCCAGTTTCACCACTCCGGCGTTCGAGGTGAGGCTCAGTATAGCAGGGGGAATCGGCGAATCCGCGGCACAGACCCGCGGCCGATCGTCATTTCGCCTGGGCTCCGGACGGCGGCAGGTCGCTGCTCCACATGGTCTTCTCGGCCCGCCAGGTGCCCGCCATGTTCCGGAGAACGCGCAGATACTTTCCGCGATCGCGCGACGCGCCGTCCCGGTAGGTCACGGTGTAGGTACCCGACTCGTAAGCGATCGGTCCATGGCCGGAGACCTCTTCCGACTCCATGTTCAGCCCGGTGGCCCCCTGTTCGATCATGTTGCTGAAAAACGGCTTCAGCGGCTCACGACCGCGCAGCAACGGCGAGTTCGGCGGCATGAAGACCGAGTTGTCGGCGAAGAGGCCGACCATCGCATCCAGCTGCTTGCCGTTGAACGCGGCGATCAGATCGGCCGAGTTCTTCCGGATCGCGTCCTGGTCCGCCCGGGTGAATCCTTCGTCTTTCGCTCCGGTGGCACACGCACTCACCGCCATGGTGAGCGCGAGAGCCACGATTGTCACGGTGTGTCGCAATTTCCTTGATCCCTCGCTTTGATGACGACGAACCTCGATGATCCGGTACCGGTTCGCACCTGTCAACGCCATCCGGTGACCTCGCTGATGCATCGTCTGAAGCTCTGACACCGAGAGACGCGATGGGTTCGCGTGTAATTGCGGTACGGCGCATGACATAATGCTGCGCGCAAATGAGCAAATTGAACGTCGTCGTGCTCTACGACCGTTGGGACGAGCCCGCTGATGAGAGTGCAGCTACCGACAAGGCACCGATCACTCGTACCCTCGACAAGAAGGAAGTCGAGGACGAGGTGGCGGAGACGCTCGGCAAACTCGGCCACGAAGCCACACTGCACGTGCTCGATGGTTCGGTGAAGAGCCTGCACGCGATCGCACGGCTCGAGTGCGACCTGATGTTCAATCTCGCCGAATCCTTCGGCGGCAATGACACCGCTGACTATTGCATCGCGGGGTACCTCGAACTGCTCGACAAGCGCTTCACCGGCAGCGGATCCCACGGCCTCCTGTTCGGCCAGGACAAGGCGGCCGCCAAGAAGATCCTCGAGTTTCACGGCGTTCACACCCCGGTCTTCGCGCGATCCTTTCGAGGCCGGCTGGATTTTTCCCACGACCTCGAGTTCCCGGTGATCGTGAAGCCGGCGCGAGAGGACGGCTCCATCGGAATCGAATTCAGCAGCGTGGTCACGTCCATTCGCGAGCTGATGGAACGGATCGACTGGCTGCACGCGAATTTCGATTCGCCGGTCCTGATCGAAGAGTTCGTCGAAGGGCGCGAGATGTATGTCGGGGTCCTCGGCAACGAACATCCCGAAGCGCTCCCCGTCATCGAGCTGGACCTCTCGAAGCTGCCGGAGGGCACGCCGAGGATCGCGGGGGCGGAGGTGAAGTGGGGCAAGGGCACACGCGCCTATCGCGACACGAAATCAGCGATCGCCGAGGGGCTGCCGGACGAAACCGCCGCCTTGCTGCAGCAGACCGCAATCGCGGTCTACCAGGCGCTTGAGCTGCGCGACTACGCCAGAATCGACATGCGCCTGCGTCCGGACGGTCGCGTCGCCGTCATCGAAGCCAACCCCAATCCGTGGCTGGCCTCGAAGGCGGAATTCGCCATGGCGGCGCGTAAGGCGGGCCGCAATTACACGCAATTGATCGAGGCGATTCTCGACCTCGCCCTAGCGCGATACGCATGAAAAGAAGCTGTCAGCCATCAGCTCTCAGCCATCAGCTCTCAGCTATCAGCTTGCAGTTCGCGGCTACTTGGCTCCTGGCTGATAGCTGACAGCTGATGGCTGACAGCTGCCTTCCTATCTGATTCGCCAGAGATAGAGCGTGGTCTCGTCGCCACGCGCGCTGACGAAGCGGTCGATCTCGTCGGCGGGCCAGTCGGGTCCCATGCTGAAGGCGTGCGAGACGATGCGGGAACCGGGCTTCAGTTGTCTGGTCAGGATCGGCTTCAGCGTCGCATTGGACGAGGAGAGCAGATAGAGGGCGACGACGGTCGCCCCGGACACGTCAGTGGTCATCGCGTCTTCGAGCCGGAATTCCACCAGCGGCTCTACCCCCGCCTTTCTGGCATTCGCCTTGGCCTCTTCGATGCGCTTCGGATCGATGTCGACCCCCACGCCGCGAGCCCCGTACTTCTGGGCCGCGCGGATGGGGATTCGCCCGTCGCCGCACCCGAGATCGAGGACCGTATCCTGGCTGGTGACCTTGGCGAGCGCCAGCATCCGGTCCACCACGTCCTCAGGCGTGGGGTAGTAAGGGGCCCGGTTCTGCGGCAGGAGGAGTAGAACTGCAGAGCTGAGGAGCACGATCGCTCGAATCATGTGGAAATGATAGACGAATAAGACAGTTACGGCCTGCGGTGTTCAAGAACCAAGGGCGCCGCCGGACGGCTGCATAAGCTCAGCAGATTACAGAATCGTTCAAAAGTGGCCAATTTTGAGCCATTTGGCGTTGCCTGCCTGGGGATCCTCGCTTATACTTAGGGGACTGCTCAGCGGGCGCACACCCAGCCTTACTTACCTTTCTCAGTTGGGGGACACGTGACATTTCAGGTCGGTGACAAGGTCATTTACCCAAACCACGGACTCGGCGTCGTACAGGGCATCGAAACGAAAACCATACTCGGAACAACGTGCGGCTTCTACCACCTGCGCATGATTGCGAACGAAACTACGGTGCTCGTGCCGGTGGATAACGTGGATGGCGTCGGCCTTCGACGGGCCATCGAAGACGGAGAGATCGAGCGGCTGTTTTTCCTTCTCGGCGACGGCAAGATCGACAACCACCAGAACTGGAAAGGACGCTTCAAGGACAATTCGGACCGCATGCGCACCGGCTCGATCTACGACGTGGTCGAAGTGCTCAAGAGCCTGACCTTCCTGGCCAAATCCAAGAATCTCTCGTTCCGCGAGAAGCGGATGCTCGATCGGGCGAAGTTCCTCGTGATTTCCGAGATCTCCGAAGTCTCTCACGAGGGAGCGACGACCATCGAAGAGAAGGTGGACCGCGCACTCGAGCGCTGCTTCACTATGAAGAACCGCTCGATCGCCCGGGCGAAGACGGCCAAGGCCACCGCGACGACCCGCGTCACGGCTCGACGCACCGCGAAGGCCAGCTGAGAAACGTCGAGCTCAGAACAAGTAGTTCAGAATTCCGGAATTCAAGACACCGACGTTAGAACACCGAATTCAGGATTGCAGTCAAACGCGTCAATGGCCGGACCCGCGGGGTGTTCCGGCCATTTTTTTGCCAGATCCACCGTGCCGGGTGCCGCTCATCCTTATGATTCGCCAGCGATAGCCTTATGATTCGCCAGTGATAGCCGTCGTCCGGTCGCTGCTCACCTACCTGTCGGTCTCCCTCTACGTCTTGTTCGTCGGGCCGCCGATCCTTCTGATCGCCGTCGTGTTTCGACAGGTGCCGCTGTTGTATCAAGCCGGGCGAGGCGGTGTCCGTCTCGGCCTCTTCCTAAGCGGGGTGCAACTCCGGATCGAAGGGAAGGAGAACATCCAGAAGCACCGCGCCGCGGTCTACGCGGTGAACCACACGAGCAATGTCGAGCCGCCGATCCTTTTCGAGGCACTTCACTCGACCTTTCCGCGGCTCCGGGTGCTTTACAAGGCCGAGTTGCGCAAGCTGCCGATCCTCGTCCGTGCGTGGGACCTCGCGGGGTTCGTGCCGCTCGAACGCGGGAACCCTGAGCAGAGCCTCCCTGCGATCGGCCGGGCGGCAGACGCATTGCGGCAGGGGCACTCGTTCCTCATCTTCCCCGAAGGGACGCGAAGCCGCACCGGGCGCCTCTTGCCCTTCAAGAAGGGCGGCTTCATCATGGCCATCAAAGGAAGCGCGCCGATGGTGCCCGTCGCGATCAGCGGTGCGCGAGCGGCCATGCGCAAAGGAAGCTTCGTCATTCAGCCGGTCGTCGTCCGGGTCCGGTTCGGTCAGCCGGTCGAAACGGCCGGCATGAGTCTGGACGACCGGGACCGCCTGTCGGCGCTGGTGCGTGGTAAGGTCGAGGCATTGCTGGCGGAGGCATGACCGATGGACTGGATCGCGACGCTTGGCCGCACCATGGGGTTCTCGTTCGCCGCGGGCATCAACCTGTATGCCACGGTGGCGATACTCGGCCTGGCCAGCCGGTACCACTGGGTATCGTTACCGGCCCAGTATCGCGCCTTCGATAACGACTTCATCATCGCGACGGCGCTGGGCCTGTACGTCATCGAGTTCATCGCCGACAAGATCCCCTGGTTCGATTCGGTGTGGGACACGATCCATACGGCCGTCCGGCCGATCGGCGGCGCTGTCATCGCCGTCACGACCCTCGGGGAAGCGAGCCCCACGACCGAGGTGCTAATCGGCCTCCTGGGCGGCACGCTGGCGGCCGGCACCCACTTCAGCAAGGCCGGCACTCGCGCCATCGCCAACACGAGCCCGGAGCCTTTTTCGAACTGGATCCTCAGTCTGGGTGAGGACGCCTTCGTCCTGACGCTCGGACTGGTGGCCCTGAAGTACCCCCTCCTCGCGGCGGTGATCGTCGTGCTCGGCGTGATCGTGATCGCGTTGTTCGGCGCCGTCCTCGTGCGCGCCGTCCGCCGACGGTGGGGCGCCAACCCCGTGATGCAGGCCTGAAAGGCCTGCGCTACAGCAACGAAACTGCCGCGGCGTCCGGACAGCCGGGATCGGGCCGCAGGTGAGCACGTGAGAGCACATCGCACGTGAGCACGTCGCACATCGCACGTGAGCACGTCGCACATCGCACGTCGCACATCGCACATCGCCCCGACTCACCTCCCCGTAGTGAACGTCAGCGACCAGGGTTTCAACGGCTGGCCGTCGAGGGCCGTGATTCCTTCGAGCAAGTCCACCTTCACCTGCTGATAGCGCTCGAGCGGCTCCGCGAACTTGATCTCGACGGCGTGAGCCGCGTCGTTGTAGGTGACGGCGAATTTCAGGACGCCTGCCGGGGCTGCCCCGCCGCCCGCCGGCGGGACATAACTCACGAGCACGCGGTCCTTCACCGTGCGCGGGTCGACGTCGCGGGAAAACTGGATCCGCACCGGGGTTCCGCGCTCCACGTCGCGGTCATCCTGCACGGGCGCGCTGAAAATCACTTCCGGCGGCGGCTGGCGCGGCTGTTCCGGCACGACGACCTCGACGGCCGTCTCCGCCGGTGCGTTGGCGAGCCCGATGGCTGAAGCGTCAATGTACGTGGTCACGCCCTGTCGCCGGACCAGCCCCGTCACCTCCACCCAGCGGCCGGTGTCTACGCGTTTCGACGGATCGAGGTCGAATCCCTTTCCCCGTGGCCGGACACCGGTGACCCAGAGCGCGCCCTCCGCCGACTGCAGCACGAAGTCCCATTTCGTCTTGCCAAGCGCCAGGGGCAGGTCGCCGTAAAGGTTGCTGCCCTTGAAGCGGCCGATGACTTTCACCTCGCGGTCCACGTAATCGTCCGGCGCCAGTGCAATCGCGCGGACACTCGGACCCCGGGGAGT
The DNA here is from genome assembly GCA_013694845.1 of Acidobacteriota bacterium. Lineage (GTDB taxonomy): Bacteria > Acidobacteriota > Vicinamibacteria > Vicinamibacterales > 2-12-FULL-66-21 > JACDCA01. The sequence goes on along the minus strand of JACDBQ010000669.1, from coordinate 1,561 downwards.
GGTCGCGGGGAGCAGGGAGGCTTTGAGCAGCACGAAGATCTGGTTGCGCCCTGGCCACTGTCCACGGTTCACGCGCTCGAGCAGCCGGGCGAAGTCATACCCGGCAAACCGGCCGTCTCGCGCCTCGATCCGCCCGAGATCCCAGAACTCTCCCCGGACCTCTCCCTCGTCGCGGGACGTGGCTTCCGCCCAAAAGACATACACCGGCCTGGGAGCATCGGCGAGACGCGCCACGTCGCCGTCCGACAGCAATTTCTGCTTGAGCACCACGGTGCGGCCGTGAAAAAACACGGCTGACCCGATCAGCGTTTCCGCCGTCGTCGCCAGCCGGGACGTCTGGGCGCCAGCCGTGGCGGTCACCAGCAGACACGCGAGAAGGACGATCCTGCGCAATCTGCTTCGGCCCGATACCCGCAAGATGACTCCGAGCCCAAAAAACATGAGGCCACCCGCTCCGATCACGTCCGCGCCGGGCTGCAGGGCCATATGGTCGCGGATGGTACCAGAATTCGCCTAAAATTCAGGCTTGTGAAGCGGCAGCACAAGGAGGCGCCTCAATCCGTCGTGCGGGAAACCTCCGAGCCGGTGTCGGAACTGACGACGAACCGGCTCTCGGTCTATCTGCGTTGCCTCAACCTGCTGGATGCCTCCGGTGTGCGGACGGTCTCGTCGCAGGCGCTCGCCGAACAGTTTCACTTGAACGCCGCGCAAATCCGGAAGGATCTTGCCTATTTCGGCGAGTTCGGCGTGCGCGGCGTAGGTTATTACGTCAAGGAGCTTCGCCGCCACCTCCGGCAGATCCTGGGGATCGATCGCGGCGTGTCGGTGGTGATCATGGGGGCGGGCAATCTCGGCCTGGCGCTCGCGGATTATCCCGGGTTCCGTGACGAAGGGTTCGAGATCGTCGCCATGTTCGACACCGCCCGGGACAAGGTCGGGCACCGCTCACGCGCGGGCGTGCCGATCTACGATGGGCGCGACTTGCGCAAGATCGTCCGGCAGGAACGGATCCGCATCGCCGTGATCGCCGTTCCCGCGGCGGCGGCGCAGTCCGTCGTCAACACCGTCGTCTCGTCGGGCATCAAGGCGATCCTGAATTTTTCCCCCGGCGCGATCAAGGTCCCGGACGGTGTGAAGCTGAAAAGCATGGACCTCACGGTGTCCCTCGAAAGCCTCTCGTTCTTTCTGGCGCAGGGAGAAGACGGCACATGAAAAAGCGCCTGACCCATGTCGGACCCGATGGCGCGGCCCGTATGGTCGACGTCTCGAACAAGACCGCCACTGTGCGCGAGGCGGTTGCACGCGGACGTGTGCGCATGTCACGTGCCGCCGTCACGCTCGCGCGTGCGGGCACCACCAAAAAGGGGGACCCGCTCCAGACCGCCCGGCTGGCCGGCATCATGGCGGCGAAACGGACCGCCGACCTCATCCCGCTGTGCCATCCGCTCCAACTCTCGCTCGTGGACGTCATTCTCACCCCTCGTCGGGATGGGTTCGAGATCGAGAGCCGCGTCCGGACCGTGGGGCCGACCGGCGTCGAAATGGAAGCGCTGACCGCGGT
>JACDBQ010000656.1 GCA_013694845.1 Acidobacteriota bacterium | reverse complement strand
GGGCGAAAATGATCGCCCCGTCATGGGTCCAGCTCGCACCGCGATCGATTTGTGAATCGGCAAGGTTCACGCTGGCCCCTCCTCCGACCGGGACCTTCCTCAACTTGCCTCCGGCGAAGTAGCCGATCCACTGGCCGTCCGGCGAGAAGAACGGACCCGTCGCGCCCTCGGTACCGGACAGTGGCGCCGCGGTCAGATCGCTCAGTCGGCGCACGTAGAGCCGGGTCGCTCGATCGGACGCCCGCTCGGCGTCGATGCCGGCGAAGGCCATCACCCGGCCGTCCGGCGATAACGCGAGCGCCGAACCGAAGATGGTGTTCGGTTCGACGGGCGCTCCCAGCTCCATCCTCGTTCGAAGCGACCGCTCGGGCGTGGCTGGCGCACAATCGCGACGGTTGCGAGTGCGGCGGCCATCGCGATCGCGGTGGCGCCTCCGATCGCCGCGGCCACTCGACCACGCCTCCAGAGAGATCGGGCGTTACGACCGGCATGCGGGCGGGGTGACGGATCCTCCAGCGCTTCGTCGATCTCGATCCGCGCGGCGGCCATCGAGTCGAGACGCTTCGCGCGGTCCTTGCGAAGGCATCGTCGCAGCAGGCGATGGACGCCTGGAGGCGCGTCGGCCGGCAGCGCCGTCCAGTCGGGCTCGTCGCGCACGATCGCCGCGAGAATGTCGGTGGTGTCGTCGCCGGCGAACGCGCGCCTTCCGGTGAGCATCTCGTAGAGCACGACGCCGAAGGCCCAGACGTCCGCGCGTCGATCGACCGCCCTCCCCTTCGCCTGCTCCGGCGCCCTGTAGGCAGCGGTACCGAGGATCACGCCCAATTGCGTGCCGGCGTCGTAGCCGGGGCCCAGGTGTCCCGGCGAGGTGAATGTCGGCGAGTTCGCCAGGCCGGCACCGGGGGTCGACGGCGAGCTGCCCGAGGCGGGGGCCAGCGCCTTGGCCAATCCGAAATCCAGCACCTTGACCGCGCCGTCTTCACGGACCTTGATGTTCGCCGGCTTCAGATCGCGGTGGATGATCCCGCGTTCGTGTGCGGCTTCGAGTGCCTCGGCCATCTGGCGGGCGATCGACAGCGCCTGGTCGAGCGGCACCGCGCCGCGGACGAGAAGCTGCGACAGATCCTCGCTTTCGACCAGCTCCATCACCAGCGCGCGCGTCTCGCCGTTTCGTTCGACGCCGTAGATGTGCGCGATGTTCGGATGATTGAGCGACGCGACCGTCTAGGCCTCCCGTTCGAAGCGCGCGAGACGCTCGGGGTCCGACGCGAACAGCTCCGGCAACACTTTGATCGCGACGTCGCGATTGAGCTGCGTGTCGCGCGCCCGGTAGACCTCGCCCATCCCGCCGGCCCCGAGGGCGCCCGTGATCTGGTACGGTCCGAGCTGTGTGCCGGCTGGTAGGGACATCGACGTGGGAACCCGGAGTATAAGCGAGAGAGGTCGACGCGGCTGGCTACCGCCCGCGAGTTCCGGCGGTCAGCTCCTCCACCCGCATCACCAGGCCGTTGACGACGACCATCTGTACCTTGCGCGTGTCTCGGATATCAACGAGTGGATTGCCCTCGACGATTGCAAAGTCGGCCAGCTTCCCGCGTTCCACCGTACCTAGATCCCGCTCGGCGCGCAGCGCGCGGGCCACGTTGACCGTCGCGGTCTGAAGCGCCTCGAAGGGGGTCAGTCCGGCGGCGACGTAGATCTCGAGCTCCAGGTGGAGTGAGATGCCGTAGGGAACCAGCGGCGAGTCGGTGCCCGCGATGATCGGCACGCCCGCCTTGTGATACGCCATCAGCGTCCCAGGCAGCTGTTGGGGCCGAGCGTCTCTGGCCGCCGCGTCCGGACCGAACTGCCCCCGGACCCATTCAGGCTGGATCTGCCAGCGCGGATCGCTCCGAAGCTCGGGCGAGCGCATGATCGCGGGACGCGCCCGGCCCAGTGACAGTGTAGGGGTCACCGTCATTCCAGATTCCGCAACGACCGCTACCACGTCGTCGTACACGCGCAGCAGCGGACTGAGCTTGGGTGAGTAGCCACGACGACTCGTGGCGGAGAAATGCTCCACTCCGTCGACGCCGAACGCGGCGGCCGGATACACCTCGTGGGAGCTGACCGGAATCCCGATCCGATGCGCGCCTTCGATCGCTCGCTTCTGCAGCGCGTCCGGCAGGCGCACATACGTCTTGACCAAGTCGTATTCGAGCCGCCGCGCCAGCTCGATCTCACGGTCGATCGCCGCCTCGGTCGGCGCCGTCGCGGCCATCGGATAGAAGACCCGCGTGCCGTCCATCAGATAACCGTTGAAGAAGAGGCGGGCGCCAGGTCGGCGGCCCGAGTCCACCGCTTCCCGCTCGGCGGCGCTCGCGTAGGGGTGCCCGCCCGGCGACCGGACCGAGGTGATGCCGTAGGCCAGGTGAATGCGCCCGAACCGCCCGCCATACTCGGCGGCGTAATGCCCATGCGCCTCGATCAGTCCCGGCATCACCGTGAGCTGCGACGCATCGACGACGCGCACCGCGTGCTCGGCATCTGCGTGAGGCACGACGCGGGCGATGCGGTTGCGCGCGACGACGATGTCCATGTTCTTGCGCGCCTGCCGTTCGACGCCGTCCACCAGGCGTCCGGCGTGGATGACCAAGCTGTCTGGCGGGATCCGCCGGGTATACGTGAGGTCGATCGGCCAATCCTGGGGCTGTCCTCCGTCTATCGGTGCGAGCACCAGACGATTGCCATCGCTGAACAGCACGCGCCCGGAATCGGCCGACCAGCTGACCTGATCTGCCGAACCGGGCCACAACGCACGTGCGGTCCCTGCGGGCTCGCCGGTGGGTGTGAGCGGCATGACGTGCACCTGTCCATTCAACACCGTGGCGACATGCCGGCCGTCAGGAGACCACGCCGGACCTTCACCGCGCTTACCGCTCGACACATCGGGCACGAGCGTGATCGCCCGCCCGTCGCCACCGCCGACCGGGACCGCCAGCACCTGGTTGACCCCTTCGCGGAACCGCGACGAGTAAGTGCGCAGTACCGACGCATAGACCGTCCGGCCGTCGGCCGACCAGCCCGGGTTGATCGGCCCGTTTGTCGTGTCGAGCAGTCGCGTGATCTGTCCGTTGGTAACGTTCACGATCGCGAGCTGTCCGTTGACGGCACCCATGACGGTCACGAACGCGAGCGTTGTTCCGTCCGGCGACCAGGTCGGCCGCATTTCCGGGCCCGAAGCACGCGTGACGCGCCGCTCTGCGCCGCTCGCGAGATCGCGGACCCAGATATCGAGCGATCCCTCGCGATCCGACGCGTACGCGAGGCGCGTCCCGTCCGGAGACCACGCCGGATCGGTGTCCTCATGGGCATCGTCGGTCACGCGGGTGGGAGCTTGGCCGCGGCGGGCGATCCAGACATCCCCGAGCGCCGCAAAGACCACGCGCTCGCCGTCGGGTGAGAGGCCGGGCCGGACGATGCCAAGCGCGCGTCGCGGGGTGGTGCTGTCGAAGTCCCGTGTGCGCGGGGTGTAGCGGGCGCGCATGACTGGCAGGTCCGCCTCGAAGGGCACGACGCGGATGGCGCCTGCGCCACCCCCTCGACGTTCCTTGATGTGACCGTCAGCGCTGTAGATCAGCGACGGCTCCAGAGCGCCTTGAGTCGCGGCCCAGTTGGGGCGGAACGGGAACACGTCTTCATCCGCGGAAAGCTCGCGGTCACCGAGCATGAGACGCGTAACGCCGTTCGAGAGCGCACTGAACACGACCGACTCGGCGCGAGGCATCCAGACCGGTCCGCCGAGCATGCCGTTCGAGGGCGCCAACATCCGTTCCCCGCCTTGGAGCGACACGGCGTAGATCCCGGGCGCCGTTCGGCCGGACGCGACGAACGCGATCTCGCGGCCGTCCGGCGACCAGGCGGGCCAGACGTCGTTGCCCGGGTCCGCCGTGACCCGCTGCACTTTGCCTGTCGCGAGCTCGAGGGCCCAGATGTCGTAGTTCCCGGAACGATCCGACGAGAACGCCACTCGCGCACCGTCCGGCGACCAGTGCGGTTCGCGGTCGTCGAATGGGCCCGACGTGATCGCGGCCGGGTTGGACCCGTCGGGCTCGATCGTCCAGATGTCCCAGGTGCCGTTACGGTATGACTGGAACGCGATGCGCCTGCCGTCGGGCGACCACGCCGGCTGGCGCGCGTCGTCGAATAGATCCGTGATCCGCCTGGCCTTCCCTCCGT
>JACDBQ010000623.1 GCA_013694845.1 Acidobacteriota bacterium | reverse complement strand
TCATTGCGCCGCAGCTTCTGGGCGATCTCGATCCGCAGCGATCGCGCGGGGGCGACCCACGGGCTGCGCGGGTGCTGCTGTTCCAGCCGGGAAATCGTCTGCACGGCCGCCGCCAGATCGCGCGCCTGGTGCAGACTGTGCGCGAGCCAGAAGAGCGCTTCGTCCTTGTTCCGCTCCTTCGCGTCGGCCGACGCCGCCTTCAACTGCTCGATCGCGCGTTCCCACTGCTCGTCGGCGATGAAATCCTTTGCGCGCTCGAGCCGGGGAGACTGCCACGGCTCGACGTCGGCGCGCAGGGGCGACGTCGCCGCGAGGGCCGCAAGCCCGACGAGCATGCAAATCCGGGTGTTCTTCATGGCACCAGTCCTATCGATCCCGAAACGTCCATCTTCTGAACGAGGCCGCGCTTGTGGATCAAGCGCTGAATCTGTGGCAACGCCGTGGCGTCGGTCGCCTCGGCCATCGATGTCTGCAGCAGCACCAGCTCGAGATCCCGCATCACGTCCGCGAGGGACGTGAGACCGCGTTCTTCGGCGGCCATCCTGTACAGCCGCGTGTCGTTGAGCAGCGACGTGGCCAGTTCACGCTCGTAGGCCCAGTCAGTCCTTCCGCCGACGGCCGAGGGCTTCGCCGCGAGACCCAGCACGACGAGCTTCGATCGTTCGAGATGCCTGGCCCCGACCGACGCGAGCCCGCTCTGGATCGGCGTCGCCTTGCCATCCGCCGTCCCGGCCGCCGACGACAGCTCCGCCGGTGCAGGCCCATCGTCTGACCGCAGGGCGCGCCGGCCGGCCGATGAGGCAAGGAAGACACTGATCGTGACGACCGCCAGCAACGCTGCGGTGGCCAGGAGCCCGACCCACGGCCGATGAACCAGGACGGCCGCCGACTTGAAAGGAACGACGATCGGCGTTCTGGCCTGCACGGCTGCATCGAGCCGTTCCATGAATGCGGACCAGTCACCTGAGGGCGGCGCCGAGACATGCGGTCGAGCCGAAAGGGCCGCTTGGATGACGGTCAATTCCTCGAGGGCAACGGCGCACTCGCGGCACTGCCGCAGATGCGCCGTGATACGTGACTGCTCGTCACCGTGCAGCTCCGAGTAGAAGTAGAGCTCGATATGCCCTGCCTCCTGAATGGCGCACTTGCTCATGCTCCTTCTCCCGCCGTCACATTGGCCACCGTCAGCGCCTGGCGGAGACGATGGACGGCCGCGTGCAGCTGGCGCTTCACCGTGCCTTCAGCGAGCCCGAGCGCGTCGGCGATCTCACCCAGTTTCAGGCCTTGATGGTGCCGCATGATGAAGACGACGCGCTGGCCCGGAGGCAGACGCTGGATCTCAGCCTCGAGCACCTCGCCAAGTTCCCTGCCATACGCACGTTCCTCGGGTCCCGGCGCTTCTTCCGGCGTGTTCAACATTCTCTGTTCGGCTTCTTCTCCAAACGGTGCGGCGCCGGCGGGAGAATGCCGGCGACGATAATCGATACAGGCGTTCATGGCGATTCGATACATCCAGGAAGTCAGCTGGGCATCCTGCCGGAAGCGCCCGAGCGACCGGTAAACCTTGATGAAGACCTCTTGCGTGATGTCCTCCGCGTCGTGGTGATTGCCGGCAAATTGGTACGCGACGCGATACACCATCGACCGATGGCGCTCCACGAGCAGGTGGAAAGCGGAATGGTCCCCGGCCGCGGCCTGGGAGATCAGCTGCGAATCGGAAGTCATTCCCTGATCGGCAGGGCCCCCATGCACCCCGCCTGGCTCGCTTCGTTCCGTCGGGCCACACGCCCACTCCTCTCCGCTCGCTCTCGCCGTCCCGCTGCTCCCGCTGCTCCGTCGAGCCCGCTTACATTCACGCGTGTCAGCAATATGACGCAGGCCGCGCCGGATTAGTTGATTCCCTGGACGCATTCGAGGCGCGAGGCAGCCGAATTGCACGCCGGTGACGTCTAAAGCCACGGGTAAAGCTACGGACATCGGGCCTTGGGCTGATCTAGCCACGGTTCAACACGGTTCGCCACGGTTCAACACGGTTCAATGATCGGGATCAGGCTGGCCCCGGTCAACGGCTCACCCACCAGGGTGTCGAGGCTCAATGACTGTTCTTCTTCAGGAGGATTCGCTTTGATTCGTTCACTTGTTTCGGGCGCCGCTCTGGCGGCGGTTACGGTATTCATTCCGACGGCGGCGCATGCACAGTCGGTAGTCGAGCCCAACACGGTAACAGCTACACCGTTCCTGAGTGTTTCATTCGGCACGTCCAACGATCTCGGCAGCAGCCTGGGCATCGGCGGCGCCATTGGCTACGACTGGACGCGGCATCTCGGGTTCGAGTTTGAAGTGGGCCGGGTGTTCGACGTGGTCGGCGACGACGACGCGATCGACTGGTCACTCACCAACATCAACGCCAACGTGATCTATCACTTCAATGCGCCGCGGGTCACGCCGTACGCAATCGGCGGCCTGGGGTGGGAACGATCGAGCGTCAACGCCGATGACGAAGCGCTGATTTTGCTCTCGCAGGAGTCGAGCACCGAGGTGGCCTGGAATATCGGTGGAGGTGTCAAGGTGCCCGTGGGTGAGCGGCTGGTCGCACGGGCGGATCTGCGGCGATTCCAGGTCAACGACCTCGCCCCGGATCACTGGAGACTCTACGGGGGGCTCACTTTCTGGATCAAGCGGTGACAAAGGTCCCAGGGGTTCCAGCAGGTTCCAGAGGTTCCAAGCGGTTCTTGGTTCCGGTATTGGACCTCGAATCCCTGGAACCATTGCAACCCTTTGGAACCCGTATACTGAAGGGATGCCCGCACACGCAAAGACCGCCTCCACAGTAGCTAACCCGCTCCGCCGGAACGTCGCCATCATCGCCCACGTCGACCATGGCAAAACGACCCTCGTCGATGCGCTCCTGTATCAGAGCGGTACATTTCGGGCCAACGAGCGGGTTGCCGAACGGGCGATGGACAACACCGACCTCGAGCGTGAACGGGGCATCACGATCCTCGCGAAGAACACCGCCGTTCATTACAAAGATCTGCTGATCAATATCGTCGATACACCCGGGCACGCCGACTTCGGAGGCGAAGTCGAGCGTGTGCTCGCGATGGTCGACGGAGTGCTGCTGCTCGTCGACGCCTCGGAAGGTCCGTTGCCGCAGACGCGGTTCGTGCTGAGGAAGGCGCTCGAGCGGCGGCTGACGCCGATCGTGGTGATCAACAAGATCGACCGGCCGGACGCACGGATCCAGGAGGTGCTGAATGAGGTGTTCGACCTCTTCATCGACCTCGATGCGGCCGAAGAGCAGCTCGATTTCCCGATCCTTTACACCAGCGCGCGAGCCGGCACATCCAGCCTGTCGATGGATACGCCGGGAGAGGATCTTCGTCCGCTCTTCGACGCGATCGTGTCTGCGGTTCCACCGCCGAAGGGAGACCCCGAGGCACCGCTCCAGATGCTGGTGGCGAATCTCGATTCGAGCGACTACCTCGGCCGCATCGCGATCGGCCGGATTTTCAATGGTCGCGTCAAGATCGGCGACCTGGTGGCCGTCTGCAAGCTGGACCGCCGGGTCCAGGAAACCAGGGTCACCAAGCTGTTCGCCTTCGAAGGACTCCGACGCATCGACATTACCGAGGCCGCGGCCGGCGACATCGTCTGCCTGGCCGGCATCGAAGACATCACGATCGGGGAGACGATTGCCGACGTCGAGCACCGACAGGCAATGCCTGTGATCGCGATCGACGAGCCGACCGTCTCGATGATCTTCGGCGTCAACACCTCACCGATGTCGGGCCGGGATGGCCAGTTCGTGACCTCGCGGCAGATCAAGGATCGCCTGGAGCGTGAGCTCCTCGGCAATGTCTCCATCCGAGTCGAGCCGACCGACACGCCCGAGCAGATGAAAGTGCTCGGCCGCGGCGAGCTGCAGCTCTCCATCCTGATCGAGATGATGCGCCGGGAGGGCTTCGAGCTCCAGGTGTCCCGTCCCGATATCGTGACGAAGGAAGTGAACGGCAAGATTGTCGAACCGGTCGAGGAGCTGGTGATCGACGTCGCCGAGGAATTCCAGGGCGTCGTCATCGCCGCCATCGGCATGCGGAAAGGAAGCATGACCAAGATGGTCAACAACGGCAGCGGGCGTGTGCGTCTCGAGTTCCGCATCCCGGCGCGAGGCCTGATCGGGTTTCGCTCGCAGTTCCTCACCGACACGAGAGGCACCGGCATCATGAACACCCTGTTCTCCGGCTGGGAGCCCTGGCACGGCGCCATCGCGTCACGCGCCACGGGCGCCCTGGTCGCGGATCGCGTGGGTATCACCACGGCCTTCGCCATCTGGAACCTGCAGGAGCGCGGTGAAATCTTTATCGATCCTGTCTCGCCGGTCTACGAAGGCATGATCATCGGCGAGAACGCCCGCGCCGCCGACATGGACGTCAACGTGACGAAGGAGAAGAAGCAGACGAACATGCGCTCTTCCGGCGCGGACGAAGCGGTTCGGCTGATTCCGCCGCGCAAGCTCGGTCTCGAACAGGCGATCGAATGGATCAACGACGATGAGCTCGTCGAGGTCACGCCGCACAACATCCGCATCCGCAAGCGGATCCTGCAGAGCAACATGCGGCCCAAGCGGAGCGCGGAGTAAAAGACGTGCGAGGTGCGACGTGCGACGTGCCACGGGTTGGCTTCGGGGGTCGCCGGTTTTCTGGGCGCGTCATAGGCTGAGGAAACGCACCGCGTTGCCTCGCGACGCCAGGAATTTCTCCAGGTCGGCGAACGAGATCGTCACGCTGGCGGTGTTGACGTTCGGATGAAAGATCAGCCGCGCGGTCCCGCGGAGATCCGCATCGATAATCACCCGCACATCGCGACTGCCCCGGTGCAGCAACCCGAATGGTGAGACGGACCCGGGGGTCAAGCCCAGGGTTGTCATCAGCCGATCGGCCGATCCGAAGCTCAGTCGATCATCTCCCACGAGCTTGACGAGTTGTTGAAGGTCCACCCGTTTATCCACCCCGACGATCACCAGGTAGTGCCGGTCACCCTTCTTGTTCCGCAGGAACAGATTCTTGACCGGCGTCGCTGGAATGTCGCGCCAGTAGCGCTCGACGTCCTCGGTTGTGAAGACCGGAGGATGCTCGTAACGATCGTGAGCGATACCGAGCGCCTGTAAAGCGTGGAAGACCAGTCCGGCAAGCTCGTCCATGGTCACCATCATAGTGTCCGGAGACTACATGCACTTCTCCGTGGTCCGGGATCGGGATGCGGGATGCGGGATGCGGATAGCTAGGAGAACCGTGTCCGATGGCCAAGGCGTGATCCGTGGTTGACCGTGTTGAACTGTGTTGAACCGTGGCAGAAAGCCGTGTTTAACAGTGTCGAACCGGTGCGAGGATGTTGCCGTGCCCTAGAATAGTCACCGAGGAGCGAACGGGATGACGAAGCTCACCGCCAGGTTCGAGGACGCCTTTCGTTACGCCCGCGAAATCCATGGCGCCCAAACGCGCAAAGGGAACGCGGCCCCTTACATCGGTCACCTGATGGGGGTAGCGTCGATCGTCCTGGACGACGGCGGCACGGAGGAGGAGGCGATCGCGGCGCTCCTGCACGATGCGGCCGAAGATCAGGGTGGCCGTGACCGTCTGGCGGACATCCGGGCCCGGTTCGGAGATGGCGTGGCACGGATCGTGGAAGATTGCACGGACTCGTGGGAGACGCCGAAACGCCCGTGGAGTGATCGCAAGCGGGAGTATGTCGAACACGCCCGTGCGCTTCCTGGCCCAAGTCTGCGGGTCGCGGCTGCCGACAAGGTCCACAATGCGTATGCGATCCTACGCGACCTGCGCAGTGTCGGTGACCAGGTATGGGAGCGATTCAACGCACCCGCGGATGACGTGATCGCGTACCACGAGGGGCTCGTGCGCTCGTTTCGCGCCTCGGGCGGCGGCAAGCTGGTCGACGAGCTCGAGCGGATCCTCAAGGGGATCCAGCGGGAGATGGGATATTAGCGGGGTGCGGGGTGCGGGATGCGAGATGCGGATTAGTGATTAGTGATCGGGGATCGGGAGAATCCAAATGAGATTTCGTGTGATTGCTTCGGTACTTCTGGCGGCTGTCGTGTCCGTTCTGCCGATCGCCGCGCAACAGGGGCAGACCCAGGCGCCGCTGCGCCGTCCGGATATTCACTGGGTGCCGACCCCCCCGGCGGTGGTCGATGCGATGCTCAAGCTCGCTGACGTCAAGCCCACCGACGTCGTCTACGACCTGGGCTGCGGAGACGGCATCATCGTGACGACGGCGGCGCAGAAATACGGGGCGCGCGCGGTCGGGATCGACATCGATCCACAGCGTGTGAAAGAAGCGACGGAACGGGCGCAGAAGATGGGAGTGTCCGACAAGGTGGCGATCCGGCAGGGAGACCTGTTCGAAGCCGACATCAAGGAGGCGACCGTGGTGACCCTCTACCTGCTGCAGTCGCTCAACATGAAGCTGATGCCCAAGCTCCAGAAAGAATTGAAGCCCGGCACCCGCGTCGTCTCGCAGAGCTTCAGCATGGGCGAGGCCTGGCCGCCGGAGAAGACGATCGACGTCGACGGCCGCAACGTCTATCTCTGGACGATCAAGTAGGCTCCACAGCCGAACCGCTCCCGTGGGCCACATCACGAGGGTGCGCTCCTGCGCGAGCAGGTCGCCAAACATGTGCGCTAAAATCACGCACCTCCATCACAGGCCAGGAGACTACGCGTGAAACCAGCTGGCAGTCGGCTCGGTCCGTACGAGATTCATTCCTCAATCGGAGCCGGCGGCATGGGCGAGGTCTACCGGGCTCGCGACACGCGGCTGGACCGCGTCGTCGCGATCAAGGTGATCGCCGGCGCCGCCGCATTGGATCCGGCGTATCGCGAGCGCTTTGACCGTGAAGCGCGCGCGATTTCGGCGCTCGATCATCCACACATC
>JACDBQ010000619.1 GCA_013694845.1 Acidobacteriota bacterium | reverse complement strand
GTACGAGCCTGCAGTGTCTGAACAGCCCCAGCCTGGTTAACGTTTGTTTGCGTACCTATTAATTGGGTGGCAGTGGTAATCACGTTATTCAGGCTAATATTTTCAGCAGTAAGACCAGCCTGTGTACGAAAATCAATTTTTTCAGATGGGGAAAAATTATATACTGCTATTGCGCTGAGATTTGAATTCCTGGTAATCGTGGTTCCATAAGCTGAAAGCCCGTTTGTACCATTGCCATCTTTTTCAAACTGTAATTCTTTAGGGAATATTGCAATAGTATTAAGGGTGTAATTATCAATTCCGCCACGGGCAAGTATTTTTAAATCATGCTTACCTGTGTTAAAAATTTTGAAAGTGGCAGGGCCTCCTAATAAAGTCCTGTTTACTTTTTCCCGGTTGGTAACCAGGTCTCTTGTTTGTATGAAGTTAGAAGGAGCAAGGGGATTATTTGGATAATTGCCATTTGCATCGGGATAAAGGTTTGCCCACCAGGGGGTAGAAACATAAGAGACCCCTAAAGTAGTACTGGTATTATCATTATTAAAAAAAGCCCGGTCAGCATTTGACTCAACGTAATTATAATTCATTGAAAAATCTAAAAAGCTAAACACTTTCTGGTCAAGATTTATACGGATAGCCATTTTCTGATAACCGGTATTTTTTACAATTCCTTCATCGTCTTTATAAGTAAAGCCTGCAAAGTAAGTTGTTTTATCACCACCGCCGCTTAGGCTAAGGCGGGTACTGTTCATCAATCCTTTTTCCCCATATAGCTCATCTTCATAATCATATATTTTGCCTGCGTTTGCATTATATACTGCTGTACCTGCTGAGCCAAATGCGGCTCTTACTTTAGTGGTATCCCATGTGCGGCCACCAAGTGTGCGTAATTGCCATTGCGTACCTATAGAATGTGACAGTTCTATTTTTGGTTTACCGCTTCTGCCTTTTTTAGTAGTAATAATAACAACTCCGCCTGCAGCTCTTGAACCATAAATAGCAGCGGCAGAGGCGCCCTTTAATACTTCAACCCTGTCTATATCTTCCGGATCAAGGTCAGCTATCCTGTTAGATGGATTATCCTGGAAAGTAGTACTGCCCTGGCCCGCAGCTTTTGATACCGCGTTTAACCCCGCATTAATAGATGAGTTATCATAGTAAACACCATCAACAATAAACAATGGCTGTGAATTGCCGGCAATAGAAGTAATGCCTCTGAGCTTCACTGAAATTCCGCCACCGGGTGCGCCTGAATTAGATGAAATATTAGCTCCTGTAAATTTCCCATACAGCGCTCCATCCACGGTTGCCTGTGTAGTGGTACCAACGAGTTCCCTGGCTGAAACCGAGGAAACAGCATGTGCAACATTTGATCTTTTTAAAGAAGTACCCAAACCGGTTACTACTACTTCATCTAAATTGCCTACATCTTCTGTTAGCATTATAACCAGGTCATTTGTGCCTGCTTCTGCAGATAATGATTGGGATTTATACCCAATATAGGAAATTTCAATCACTGCTTTTTTATTTGGAACGTCTAAAGAAAATTTCCCGGAAGCATCGGTGGTTACACCCACATTATTACGATTAAGTTTTACCGATGCACCTGCAAGCGGATTATTGCCGGTGCCGGTAACAGTACCTGTAATGGTAAACTGTGCCCATACTGCCAATGGCGTTGCCATCACAAACAGGAACACTGCTATATGCCTTAGCGAATTTTTCATATTGTAAATTTTAAGTCAGGAATAAAAATGATTAGAAATTTTTCTTTAAAAAATAAGTTGAATGTATTCATTCATTATACTCTTAAAATAAATTGTGAGATAAGTATATGTGACAATCAAAATGTATCACATGCTGCTTTATAAGGATATTTGGAGTTGCTCTATAAAAGTAAAAATAAAAAACGGATTGATTATATTGATTTTGAGTGCGTTTAATCGCCTTACGGAATCTTAATACTTCTTTACATCAAAAGTTACAACAGCGCTTCCGCATAAACCTTCGTTAGTAATGCCTTCAACAACAACTATATTTTCCTGGTAGATCAGATGTATAAAAAGATATTGGTTGCTTATTTTGCAGGGTTGTTTTTACATCAGGTACCCAATTTAAAACTGTACGAAAATCCGGAAGGTGACTTTTTTGTTGTTCTGCAGTTTGGTATATTGGACTATAAAACTCTCTTTGTAATTGAAGCCCTCTATATTCTAAAACTAAAGTATTTGGATTTAATTCTAAACCACTCAGATCACCTTGATAAGTACTATAGCTTACAATACCATCATAGTCCATTCCACCTCTATAATACTTACTTTCTATTACATCTATCTTTCTTACTTTCAAAGGATCAATTGAAAGTACCTGGTTAACATCAAAGGCCGGTACACCATCTACTAATATTAAAGGGTTATTTTCAAAAAAAGAACTATACCGGGCATTTTTAACCTGGTAAAAAAACTGGTTGTCCTGTTTTCTTACCCTTACTTCTGCTACGTATTCCCGCATTACTTCTTCCATTGTAACAAAGAACCAATTTTTTCGGTTCGTAACTCAATGGTTTCTTTTTTTTAGGCACTAACTAAATGATATTGGCTCGAGGTCGTGGCAATTGCATATAGATCATAACTATCCATTATTCCGGCAAATACTTTTTAAAATAAA
>JACDBQ010000616.1 GCA_013694845.1 Acidobacteriota bacterium | reverse complement strand
GTACGTTGCGCTACGGCGACATCATCCAGGTGATCGACGCCGCCAAGGGTGCCGGTGTGGAAAAGGTGGGCATTGTCACCGAGCGGATGCGTTCCGGCGGAGCCCCGAGGCCAGGCGGGAACTGATTCGCACGCTTTTTCCAGGTTCTAAGGGCGGGGCTGGTTGCCCGCCCTTTTCTCGTTTAGCTTCGCGATCGCCATCCGGCTCAGCCCATCCAACGCGACGCTTCGCCTCCAGCCGCACGGACCAGCAGGCTCTGATTTCGAACGGTCCGAGCGTGGACGTCGGTCGCTACTCGCACCGTCACCCCCTGCTGACGTACGTGGGACGGGCGAGCCGCCGTCAGCCCCCGCCCGATCGTCTGCCGCGAGGGAGTGTTGTGAATTTACGTGCCTGACGTCTTCTTCTTGCCCAGGTCCATGGCTTTGTTGCGAAGGTCGTCGGCTTCTTTGTAAAGCCTCGTGCGCACGGCCATATCGGTTTCGATGTTGCCCTGCATCCGGAGCAGGATGTTCTTGTACGTCAGCGCTTCGATGTAGTCAGGGTTGAGCTCGAGAGCGCGGTCCGAGGCCTCGATTCCCTTGAGGATGTAGTCCTTTTTCTTGACATTGTTCAGCAGATGGTCCTTTTGCGCCTTCTCCCAGTAGTAGGTGGCGACCAGCTGGTGGCCCTGCGGATCGTCGGGCTTGATGTCCGCAGCCTTGTGGAGCGATTCCATCGTCTTCTCGAAGTCGCCCTGGCGGTTGTAGAACCCTGACATCTGGACATAGACCGTCACGTCGTTCGGGTTGGCGTCCAGGGCTTTGAGGAGTGCCTGTTCAGCCTCATCGTAGCGGCCGGCGTCTTCGTAGATCTTCGCGAGCGCGAAGTAATTACCGGCATCGCTGGGTGCGAGCTTGATCATCTCCTGGACAATCGGTTCCGCCTTGGTGGGATCGTTCAGCTTGTCGGGCCCGTACGCCGCGACCAGGTACTGCATCGCCAGCTTCTTCATATCGGGATTCAGATCGAGCTCAGCTGATTTCTGGTAGTTTTCGATCGCCTTGGAGATCAGGGCATCGTTTTCCGGCTCCCCGGCGCGACTCGGCTTATAGGCATTGTCGTAGCTGTTGGCCAGGAAGAAGTAGACCTCCTTGCGGGAGGCGTCCTGTTGCAAGACATACTCGTATTTGGCCGCAGCATCCTTCCAGTCGGACGCTTTGTACAGCTCGTTAGCGTCTTTATAGGCCTTTTGACCCTTCAGGGAGCCGATTGAGTAACGGCCACAGCCTGCGGTGCCCACCCCAAGGGTGACTAGGATCGCCCCCGCCGCTACCGTTCGATATCGCGTCGTCATGCTGCTTGAACCTTTAGAATGAGTTACGGGACGGGACAGTATAGTTAACGCAAAAAGAACGCGTCAACCTGGGATACGGGCGCTCGAGGGTCAGGCCCCGGTCGGAGGCGAGGACCGGCCCCTGGACGCGCTGTCGGCCGCCCAACGAGTTTAGACACCGAAAACATGATCCGGTTCGAAGACCTCATCGAAAAGGTCAGGGCCAGCAATCCTGAGGCCGACGTCGAACTGCTCAGGCGGGCCTATGTTTTCTCGGCCTTTGAGCACAAGGGACAGGTGCGTAATTCGGGCGAGCCGTACCTGGTGCATCCCCTGGAGGTGGCCGACCAGCTTGCCGACATGAAGCTGGACGTCGTCGCCATCGCGGCGGGGTTGCTGCACGATATCGTCGAGGACACCCAGACGCCCATCGAGCGGATCAGCGAGCTGTTCGGGCCCGATGTCGCTCACGTCGTGGAGGGGGTCACCAAGCTCGGGGCGATTCCGTTCTCGTCGAGCGAGGAGCGCCAGGCCGAGAACTTCCGGAAGATGCTGCTCGCGATGGTGGATGACATCAGGGTCATTCTGGTGAAACTCGCCGACCGGCTGCACAACATGCGCACGTTGCACCATCTGCCCGAGGAGCGGCGGGTGAAGATCGCGCAGGAGACGCGTGACATCTACGCGCCGATCGCAAACCGCCTGGGCATGAGCAAGGTGAAGAACGAGCTGGAAGATCTGGCGTTCAAGTACCTCGAGGCCAAGGCCTACGAATCGCTGCGCGCACAAGTCGAGAGCCGCCGCCGCGCTACTGAGGGGATGATCGAGGAGCTAAAGAACACCGTCACCGCCAAGCTGGCCGAAGCGCAGGTGCCGGTGATGCAGATCGACGGCCGGATCAAGCGTCTGTTCAGCATCCACCAGAAGCTGAAACGTCAGAAGATCGACCTCGATCAGGTTTACGACCTCGTGGCTCTCCGGATCATCACCGCCTCGGTGAAGGACTGTTACGGAGCGCTCGGGATCATCCACCAGACGTGGTCGCCGGTGCCGGGCCGGATCAAGGATTTCATCGCGACGCCGCGCCCGAATGGCTACCAGTCGCTGCACACCTCCGTCGTCAGCGAGCGCGGCTTCCCGTTCGAGGTCCAGATTCGAAGCTCCGAGATGCATCGGACAGCGGAGGAGGGGATCGCGGCGCACTGGAAATACAAGGAAGGGCGGGTTGGCGCCGGCCGGGACGAACAGTACTTCGTCTGGCTGCGCCAGTTGCTCGAGTGGCAGCAGGAGGTTCGCGATCCGCAGGAGTTCCTGCAGAACCTGAAGATCGAGCTCTATCCGGAGGAGGTCTACATCTTCACCCCGAAGGGCGAGGTGAAGGCGCTGCCGCGCGACGCCTCGCCAGTCGATTTCGCGTATTCCATTCACACCGATGTCGGGCATCAGTGCGTCGGTGCGCGGGTGAATGGCAAGATGGTCCCGCTGCGGACCCGTCTCCGGAATGGAGACATCGTCGAGGTCATCACGACGCCTGGGCACAAACCGAGCCGCGACTGGCTCAATTTCGCGGTGACCTCGCGGGCACGCAACAAGATCAAGCATTTCATTCATGCCGAGGAAAAGACGCGCAGCCTCGAGCTCGGCCGGCGGCTTTTCGACAAGGAAGCCAGGAAATATGGTGTCAGCGCCAAGAGCCTGACGGAGCCATCGGCGGTGAACCGCGTCCTTGGCGAGTATGGGATGCAGAAGGCGGACGAACTCTTCGCCGCAATCGGTTACGGCAAGCTCCCGGCCCGGAACGTCCTGGCCCGATTCGTTCCCCAGGGAGAACTGAAGGAGACGCCTGAGACCGGGATCGCGTCCGTCGTGCGCCGCGTGCTTGGGACCGGAGACGACAAGATCAAGGTCAGCGGCATCGACGACCTGCTTGTGTTCCGCGCACGCTGCTGCAATCCGATACGTGGCGAGAAAATCGTCGGCTACATCACGCGCGGAAAGGGCGTGTCGGTTCATTCCGCCAGCTGCGTGAACGTGGTGAATCTGCTCTATGACCCCGAGCGTCGAATCGAGGTTGAATGGGACAAGGGGGCCGATCCCTCGACCTACACCGTTCGACTGAGTATCCAGGTGGCGGACCGCAGGGGGATCCTGGCCGAGGTGAGCTCGAAGATTGCCGGCATCAACACGAACATCCGCAATGTCGAGGCGACCGTGGATGATCAGCGCGGTCGCATCGACATGACCGTCGAGATCAGCGACGTGAAGCACCTGCAGAAGGTGGTGAAGGCGCTGAGGAATATCGAGGGAGTTCTGGACGTCGAGCGCGCCGCGCGCTGAACGAGGCGGAGCCGCTACTCGACCGACGCGATGACGTCGATCTCTAGCCGCGCGTCCTTCGGCAGGCGCGCTGCCTGGACGGTGGCGCGCGCGGGCGCGGGCGAGCTGAAGTACGTCCCGTAGATCTCGTTCACCGTCGCAAAGTCGTTCATGTCAGCGAGATACACGGTCGTTCGGACCACGTGATCGAACGATGCGCCGGCCGCCTCCAGAATGGCCCGGAGGTTCGCGAATACCCGGTGGGTCTGCGCAGCGATGTCCCCATCGACGAGTGCGCCTGTCGTCGGATCGAGCGGGATCTGGCCTGATACGAACAGCAAGGCGCCGGCGCGGATGGCCTGTGAATACGGGCCGATCGCTTGCGGGGCGGCGTCCGAGGACACTGCCTGCCGCATGCTCAGGCGGCCTTGCCGGCTTTACCGGCCTTGACGACCTTGCCCGAGCGCAGGCACCGGGTGCAGACCCGGAGCCGCTGAATGCCGCCGTTCACGAGGGCGCGGACACGCTGCAGGTTCGGTTCGAACCGACGTGGCGTGACGTTGTGCGCGTGACTGATGTTCCGGCCGACGACCGGCCCTTTTCCGCAGAGTTCGCAGCGTTTCGCCATGACTGACCTGTAGGTTGCGTGGTGTGAGTGTGCATCCCCGTGACGGGCTGCCGTGCAAACCCCGGATTATAGCATGAGGGTTCGATCTGGACCGCTTGCTCCGCCCGGGTTCAGGGAGCCACCGGAACATGTCCAATCCAGGGGACACAACGAACCGTATGACAAGGTGCGGGCGTCTTAATCGACACGGACCGGGCAGATTTTCATCGATCCGACTGGTCTGATCGCAGCGGAATTTGCCAGATTCGTCGTCTCACAGGCTCATCCGTTGTAAGTCAAGCCAAAACATAACTGGCAGTAATTTTGCATATCGGCCTGCAACATAACAAGAGGTCGAGCGGAAAGGAAGGATTCATATGAGCGGTCATAAAAAGCCCGGGGGGCAGATGAACCGGGACCGATACTCTGAATTGAAGCGGATTCTCGAAGAGCGCCGGCGCGAGATCATGGAACAGGTCCAGGTCAAGATTCGCGACGTTCGGACCGAAGGGGCCAATAACCCCAATCAGGGAGTGCTCGACGCCGTTGAGAGCTCCGAAGCCGATATCCAGGATGATATCGAGTTCGCGCTGATCCAGATGAAGTCCGAGACGCTGATCAAGATCGAGGAAGCGCTCCACCGGCTCGAGGATGGGACGTTCGGCTACTGCTTCGAGTGCGGCGAGGAAATCTCTGAGCGGCGCCTTCGGGCCCTGCCGTTCGCCGTTCGCTGTAAGGACTGCGAGGAAGCGCGCGAGTCCGCCCAGCAGCGTGAGCGCATGATGTCGCAGCGTCGTGGGGCCTCGTCCCTGTTCCTCGATGTCCAAGGCTAAGAGCGCGACTTCTGCAATGCTGAGGGCTGAATGCTGAATGCTTAAGTAACGATGCAATGCTGATCTAAGCAGCTGCAGTTCAGCGAAGGCTCGAAGGGCGAAGCAGGCGGTGCCTTCTTCGCCCTTTTTACTTTTTTCCCCAGGTTCTTGACTACCACATCCACCTATGAGCGACGAACCCGCGGTCGACAACGAAACGGACCAGGAGCAGCTCGACAAGCCGGTCGAGATCCCGGCGGAGCTGCCGTTGCTCCCGCTGCGTGACACCGTCCTCTTTCCGAACTCTTTCATGCCACTGGCGGTGGCACGGGAAGCTTCGGTTCGTCTCATCGACGAGGCGACATCGTCGGGCCGGATGATCGGCGTATTCACCCAGCGCGAAGCGTCAACCGAAGAGCCACTGCAGGAAGACCTGTACACAATCGGAACGGCCACGCACATCCACAAGATGTTCAAGCTGCCCGACGGTAGCCTCCGCCTCATCGTGCAGGGACTCACGCGAGTCCGGCTCGACCGGATCGTGCAGACGCGGCCATATCTCAAGGCCGCGGTGAGCACGGCCGAGGACTTGTTGCGCGACGAGGATCATATCGAGATCGACGCACTGCAGCGGAACATCAAGAGCAACTTCCAGCAGGTCGTGTCCTTGTCTCCATTGCTGTCGGACGACCTGCAGGCGCTGGCCGCGAACATTACCGATTCCGGTAAGCTCGCTGACTTCATCGCATCCAGCTTGACCACGATCGGGACGTCGATCAAACAGGAGATTCTCGATACCCTCGACATCCGCGCGCGAATGGACTCCCTGAACCGGATCCTGATCAAGGAGCTCGAGGTGCTGGAGCTCGGATCCAAGATCCAGTCCCAGGTGCAGTCGGAGGTTGGGAAGAACCAACGCGAGTACTTCCTCCGCGAGCAGATGAAGGCGATCCAGAAGGAGCTCGGCGAAGGGGATGAACAGGCGAAGGAGATCGACGAGCTCCGGACGAAGATCGAGAGCGCTGGCATGCCCGAGGGGGTCAAGAAGGAAGCATTACGGGAACTGGACCGGCTCTCCAAGATGCCGGTGGCGGCGGCCGAGTACACCGTCTCCCGCACCTACATGGATTGGATCGTCGCCCTGCCCTGGTCCAAGCGGACGGAAGATTCGATCGACCTCAAAAAGACGAAGGATGTGCTCGACGCGGACCATTCCGGACTTGAAAAGGTGAAGGACCGTGTCATCGAGTATCTCGCGGTCCGGAAATTGAACCCGGACGTGAAGGGACCGATCCTCTGCTTCCTGGGGCCCCCCGGAGTCGGCAAGACGTCGCTGGCCAGATCGATCGCCAACTCGCTCGGGCGGAAGTTTGTCCGCGTGTCGCTCGGCGGCATGCGCGACGAAGCCGAGATCCGCGGGCACCGCCGCACCTACATCGGCGCGCTGCCCGGGCAGGTGATCCAGGGATTGCGCCGCGCGGAATCGAAGAACCCGGTGTTCATTCTCGACGAGATCGACAAGCTGGGATCGGACTTCCGTGGGGATCCCGCCTCGGCGTTGCTCGAGGTGCTCGATCCCGAGCAGAACAACACTTTCCGGGACCATTATCTCGACGTGCCCTTCGACCTCTCCGAGGTGCTGTTTCTGACGACGGCCAACGTGCTCGATCCGGTCCCGCCAGCATTGCGCGATCGGATGGAGGTACTCGAGCTCGCCGGGTACACCGAAGAAGAGAAACTGAAGATTGCGTTCGAGCACCTGATCGAAAAACAGGTCAAGAACCACGGGCTCACGACGGAACAGTTGGAATTCTCGGAGCCGGCGATACGGTCCGTCATCCGGAATTACACCCGTGAGGCTGGCGTCAGAAATCTCGAGCGTGAGATCGGCGCCCTCTGCCGCAAGGTTGCCCGGCGGCGAGCCGAAGGGGACGAAGCCCCTGTCGTGATCGCCCTTGAGACAGTCGCCGAGATGCTCGGGGCGCCGGTCTTTCTCGACGAAGAGATCGAAAACAGAACGAAGAATCCTGGCGTTGCGGTCGGCCTGGCCTGGACGCCCGCGGGTGGCGAGGTACTTTTCGTCGAGGCGTCCCGGATGCAAGGAGGCGGCACCCTGACGCTAACCGGGCACCTGGGCGACGTGATGAAGGAGTCCGCGCGCACGGCGCTGTCGTGGTTCCGCGCGAACGCCACCCATTACGGTGTGGATCCGACGTTCTACAAGGACTCCGAGATCCATCTCCACGTGCCCTCGGGCGCGATTCCGAAGGACGGTCCGTCGGCAGGCGTGACAATGGTCACCGCGTTGGCGTCGGGGCTGACCGGACGGCCGGTCCGGGGCGACATCGCGATGACCGGTGAAATCACCCTGTCCGGACGCGTGCTCCCGGTCGGGGGGATCAAGGAAAAGGTGCTGGCCGCGCGGCGGCACGGGATCACGGAAGTGATCCTGCCCCGTCAGAACGAGAAGAACATCAAGGAAGACCTGACCGAAGAACTGCAGCGGGAGCTGACGATTCACTATGTCACCGAGATCGAAGAAGTGGTCGCCCGAGCACTGATGCCGTCATCAGCGCAGACGCACACCCCGACGCTACCGGCGACGCCCGAGATCCGGCACACGGTGAATTGACCCAATGCTGAATGCTGAATTCTGAATGCTGAGGTAAGGGATCAGTTCTAAATTGCCCCTTACTTCAGCACTCAACATTCAGCATTCGTCATTCAGAGAAGCCCCAGGCCGACGATCGTCTTCATGTCCACGATCTCCCCGTTGCGCACCATGTCGCGGGCGTCGCGGATGGTGAACGTCCGCGCTTCGATGTCTTCGTCTTCGTCCACGGCTGCGGCGTCGGTAGGTTCGACGAGGCCCGACACGCGGAAGAAGACCATTTCTTCATCGCAGTAACCGGGCGTGGGATAGAGCGCTGCCAGCCGGACGATGGTCTCGGGGACCTGCCCGATCTCCTCGTGGCACTCCCGTCTGGCCGCCGCTTCGGGCGACTCGCCGGGATCCACGCTTCCCGCCGGCACTTCCCACAGCCACTGACTGACCGCATGCCGGTATTGCCGGATCAGAATGACGCGCCCGGGTTCCGGCACCGGCAGGAGCACGACCGACTGCGAGTGCCGGACGACGTCAAGGGTCACGGTGGGCCCATGGGGGAGCCTGACCTGCTCCCGGTCCACGTTGAACACCGTGCCGTTGTATACGCGCTCGCGGCTGATGACGTCGATATCGTGTGTCACTCTTGTTCTTCTTCCCGTTCACGGATGTCGTCGAGGACGGACTGCAGGTCCGGAGGCAACGGCGACTCGAATTCGACGCGCCGGCCATCCCCCGGGTGGGTGAAGGCCAGGCGCGCCGCATGAAGGAATGGGCGTTCAAGCCGCATCACCGGCTGAAGGCTCCGCGCTGTTCGGCGATGGATGCCCCCATACGTGGCGTCACCCACGATCGGATGTCCGATGGCGCTCAAATGGACGCGGATCTGGTGTGTACGTCCGGTCGCGATCGCCACGGTCAGAAGCGAAACGCCCTCGAACTGATGTGAGAAGGTCACCCGGGTCACCGCGCTGCGCGCGCGCCTGGCGCGAGTCGACATCTTCTGCCGATGGGCCGGGTCGCGGCCGATCGCCGCATCGATCCGCCTACCGGCCTGAACGACTCCCCACACCAAAGCGGTGTACTCCTTCTCGACCTCGCGGTCCCTGAACTGTCGCGAGAGCTCCTGGTGCGCGCGATCGTTCTTGGCAACGACCATCACACCCGACGTCCCGCGATCGAGGCGGTGCACGATGCCGGGTCTCAGCTCGCCACCGATGCCGCTCAAATCCTTGACGTGATGGAGGAGCGCATTCACCAGCGTGCCTCCGCTGTGACCCGCGGCAGGGTGGACGACCATTCCGGCTGGCTTGTCCAGGACGACGACGTCAGGATCCTGGAAGATGATCCGCAGCGGCAGTTCCTCGGCCGATGGCGTCGCGGCGGTGGGAGTCGGGATTTCGACCTCATACGCCTGCCCCTGGTGCACGGCAGTGCTCGCGCGGGGCGTGTTCGGGCCCCGGACGTGACCATCCCTGATCAGGCGCTGGATCTGGGAGCGCGAGTAGTCCGACAGCAGGGCAGTGAGGAAGTTGTCCAGCCGTAGCCCTTCATGCTCGGTTTCGACGACCAACCGTCGCGCGTGCTCGTACATCGTCAGGCCGCGCGCGCGCGTTTGGCCGCCATCTTCGGGTCCGGCGCCGAACTGCGCGAAAGAACGATCAGCATGATGACGCTGAGCGGCACGAGAATCACCGATACGAACTGCGACGTGGAGAGATCACCGACCATGCCCCGGGCATCCCCCCGATAGAACTCGATGATGAAGCGAGTAATGCCATAGAGAAACAGGTAGCCCCAGAACGTTCGGCCCGCGAACGGACGCCCTTTGCGTTCGGACAGCAGCAGAAGACCGAGAATGATCAGCTCGGCGCCAGCTTCATAAAGCTGGGTCGGGTGGATGGGCACGTTGAGCGGCGTCCCGACGTTCAAGGCCGCGTACTCATTCGTGAATGTCACCGCCCATGGAACGTCGGTGGCTTTGCCGAAGCAGCAGCCCGCGAAGAAGCATCCCAGCCGGCCGATGACGTGACCGAGCGCGATCCCCGGCGCAAAGGCGTCCGATACACCCCAGACTGGGAGGCGATGCCGTCGCATGTACCACATCGCCACGCCGACGGCCGCGATCAGGCCGCCATAGAAAACGCCGCCCGATCGAAGCAGCGTCAGCAGTTCGCGCGGGTTCTGCCTGAACGTGTCGAAGTCGACGACCAGCAGAAGCAGCTTGGCGCCGATCAGGGCACTGATGATGATCCAGATACCCAGGTCCATGACCCGGTTGGCGTCGAGACCGCGCGCTCGCGCGCGCATCAACGCGAACTGCAGACCGAGCAGGTAGGCAGCCGCGAGCAGCACGCCGTAGGTGTAGACGGGAAACCCGCCGATTTCAAACAGGATGGGATGCATGTCGTCGCCCCAGGCCCAGCGTGTCCAGGATCACCAGCACCGCACCCACGGAGATCGCGGCGTCCGCGACATTGAAAGCCCAGAAGTGCAGGTCGCCCCAATAGACGTCGACGAAATCGACGACGTGACCGACGATCGCCCGATCGAGGAGATTGCCGAAGGCTCCGCCGAGGATGAGCGCGAGACCGAAACGAGCGAGGCGGTCATGGAAACCAAGTTGCGTGCCGTAGGCCGCAATCGCGAGGAGCGCAATGCCGGCAATCGCCACCATCACGAACGACTTGTAGGGAAAGTCGACGCCGTTCAGCATTCCGAAGGCCGCGCCCGTGTTCTGAACGTGCGCAATGTCGAGGAAGCCGGAAACGATCGTTCGACTGTCGCCGAGCGGGACGTTGGCGCGGACGAGCGCTTTGGTGACCTGGTCGAGCAGCACGACCAGGGCCATGGCCCCGAGCTCGAACGGACGCGCGAAGGGCCTTCCGGGCGTCAGAAGCGTCGGAGCCACGGAATTCCCTGCATCCATCGCATCCGGCAGCGGAGTATCGGGCGATTGGCTTGTCATGAGTGAACCACCCGATCGGCGTGCGCGAGTGTTGCGTTCGTGCACCGATCGCACAGACCCGTTTCGGGGGCGATGTACCGCACGACCCGCCAGCAGCGCGGGCACTTGTCCCCGGGCGCTCTACCGACGGTGACCTCGACCGCGCCGCCAGGATCCCCGGTGGGATCGAGCGTGGCCTCCGAGACGATGAACAGCATCGCCAGCTCGTCGCGCACGCTGTCGAGCAGCGCCGCGGTCGGCCCGCCGGCCTTGAGCGTCACGGCGGCGCTGAGCGACGTCCCGATGGTCTTGTCCTGACGTTTGATCTCCAGGGCGGCATTGACAACGTTTCGCACGTCGATCAGCCGGCTCCAGCGTTCCACGAGCCGATCATCGCGCCATCCTTCCAGGTCCGCGGATCCCGGGAACTCGGCCAGATGAACCGATGCCTCACGCTGACCCGGCAGGTGCCGCCACATTTCTTCCGTCGTCACCGGAAGGATCGGCGCCAGCAGGCGTGCGAGCCCATCCGCCATGACGTACATCGCCGTCTGCGCCGACCGCCGCTCACGCGAGGACGCACCGAAGGTGTACAGACGGTCCTTGGAAACGTCCGCATAAAACGCCGAGAGATCCACGGTTGTCAGCTGGTTCAGCCGCTGAAAGATCGACGGGAAATCGTATGCGTCGTACGCGGTCAGCACACCCTGCGCGACTTCCGCATAGCGGGCAAGTGCGTAGCGGTCCACCTCCTGCAGGTCGCTCGCCGGGAGCAGGTCGCGCGCGGGATCGAAGTCGTACAGGTTCGCCAGCAGATAGCGGCACGTGTTGCGGATCTTCCGGTATGCCTCGACGACACGCTGCAGGATCTGTTTACCGACGCGCAGTTCCTCGCGGAAATCGCTGCTCGCGACCCAGAGCCGAAGCGATTCGGCGCCGCTCTCCTTGATCACTTCCGCGGGCGCGATCACGTTGCCGATCGACTTCGACATCTTGCGCCCATCGACGTCGATGAGAAACCCGTGAGTCAGGACCTCTTTATACGGCGGGCGGCCGCGCGTGCCCAGTCCGACCAGGAGCGAGCTCTGGAACCAGCCGCGGTGCTGGTCGCTGCCTTCGAGGTAGATCTCGGCCGGCCACGTCAGCTCCGGCCGGAAAGGCAGGACCGCTTCATGGCTCGAACCTGAGTCGAACCACACGTCGAGAATGTCTCGTTCGCGCTCGAACTCGGTGCCGCCGCAGGCCGGACACGTCAGACCGTCCGGGAGGAACTCCGCGATGGGCCGCTCGTACCAGGCGTCTGCCCCGTATCCGTCGAATACCGCCGCGGCTCGTTCGACCAGGTGGTCAGTCAGGATCGCCTCGCCGCACTTGGTGCAGTCGACGGCCGGGATCGGCACACCCCAGGCGCGCTGGCGCGAGATGCACCAGTCCGGCCGGTTGGTCAGCATGTTGAAGATGCGGTCTCGGCCCCATGCCGGAATCCACTTCACATCCCGGTCGACAGCATCGAGACCTGCCTGCCGCAGGGTCTTCCCATGGATCACCGGATCTCCGTCCATCCGGATGAACCACTGTGAGGTCGCGAGAAAGATCACGGGATTGTGGCAGCGCCAGCAGTGCGGATACGAGTGCTGGAAGTCTGACCGGTGCCACAGCCGGCCACGTTCCTTCAGGGCTTCCTCGATACGGGGGTTGGCCTCGAAGACGCGCTGCCCCGCAAACAGCTCCACGCTGTCCAGGAACTGCCCGCCGGGGCCCACCGGGGCATAGATCTCCAGGCCGTAGCGGACGCCGGTGTTGAAGTCGTCAGCGCCGTGCCCGGGTGCAGTGTGGACCGCCCCGGTGCCGGCCTCCAGTGTCACGTAATCGCCCAGTACACCGAGCGAGGGCCGCGCGTAGAGCGGGTGTTGGAAGCGGATGTGCTCGAGCTGTTCCCCCTTCATTCTCGCCACCGGCTCCCCGAATGTTCGGCCCGCCATGGCAGCCACCGCCGAGGCGAGCGCTTCGGCGACGATCACGACGCGTCCGTCGACCTCGTAGCCGGCGTAATCGAACTCCGGGTGGAACGCGATCGCGAGGTTCGAAGGGATGGGCCACGGCGTCGTCGTCCAGATCAGGACCGAGACGTCTCTGCCCGCCAGCGCAGGGATGCGGGACCCGAGCTCTGCAC
>JACDBQ010000579.1 GCA_013694845.1 Acidobacteriota bacterium | reverse complement strand
ACAAGGATCTTCGCTCCCGGGCGGGCCGCGCCGTCCACGAGGCGAACGGACGCATGACCGAGCCGCCGCGCGAAGATCGCCGTGGCCAGCCCCGCGGCGCCGGCGCCGACGACGATGACGTCCGGGGTCGGGGCGTCTAGCACGCGCTCGAGTGTAAGCCGCGCAAGGGAGGACGATCGCTCGATTGGCCGGGAGAGCTCAGGGAAGCAGCCGAACCGAGAGCTCCATCCAGGCATGCACCTGGCGGGCGAGCGTATCGGTCAGGATCACCGTGCAAACGGCCACGGCGACCAGCAGCACGATGGCGGCGTGCGACCGCACCGCGTGGGCGGCGCGCCCGTGGTCCAGCAGTCGCCGCACTCGACTCTCGAGGTTGGTCCCCTCATAGAACGCGAGTACGGGCACCCACCGCGGGGCCGGCGTGCTGGCCATCCTGGCGACACGCACGAGCGCGGCGGCGAGGATCGTCCGGTCCTCCACATCGTGGCCCGCCGCCGCATCGTCCGCCGACTCCTCGGCGGCCGCCGCCCACACCTTGGTCATCTCACGGCCTGCCCGGAGCAGGCCCAGCGGATCCGGCAGATACAGCATCGCGGCGCGGACGACGTTGTCGCGGCGCATGACATGGGCCGTCTCGTGTCGGACGACCGCGTCCAACTCTTTCGTGGTGCACTCATCGATGATCCGGGTCGAGAGCAGCAGGCGCGTCCTGAAGATGCCGGTGACGGCTGCCACCGGGTACTCGCTGTCCACGATCCAGACGGGGGTGCCGTCACTCCGCTGGGCCGGCCTGCCCGCCGCGCGCAGGAGCCGCGAGCACTCCGCCCCGGCACGAACGGCACGAGCGAGACGGGCTCCGGCCGTTACGACGAGCGCCATCGTGACTGCCGACGCGATCATGAGCAGCACACCCGGATCTTCGGCCGTGTCGCGGGGTTCGTACCGAAGGAACACGTTCGAAAGAATCGCGGCGACGACGCTGCCGGCGGTGACGGGGGCGAGCCGGGCAGCCGCCACCGCGCGGGCTCGTGCGCTCGAAACGGCGGTGCGCGCGCGCCGGTGGATCCGCGGCCAGGCCGCGGATATCGCGAACGCCGCCAGCACGCTGACCGCCGCGTAGGTGGCGCAGGTGACGAGAACGAGCAGGAGGTAGTAACGCATCCGATGCCGTGATGGCGTCTATCGTAAACCATCCGCGCAAGTACGGCCGCTGGTAGTATTTGCTGGCGCCGGGTTTTACTGAAGCACCAGTCCACGTGCATTTCAACGTCGCTAACCGCAAGGTTCATTACTGGGCGAGTTTCGCGGCCGCCCTCCCACTCCTCGTCATCATCACCAGCGGCATCCTGCTGCAAATGAAGAAACAGTGGAATTTCGTCCAACCCCCGGAGCAGCGCGGCACCGGGACGGTGCCGGCGATCACATTCGATCGGCTCATGCTCGGCCTTCAGTCGGTGCCCGACCTCGGCGTGACCGGGTGGGACGATGTCGACCGGGTCGACGTCCGGCCCGGCCGCGGCGTCGCAAAGGTCACCCTGAAGAGCCGGTGGGAGGTGCAGGTGGATCTTGGCTCGGGCCGCGTGATGCAGACGGCTTACCGGAGATCCGATCTGATCGAATCGATTCATGACGGATCATTCCTGGCCGGCGACTGGACCAAGCTCGGTCTGTTCCTTCCGGCCGGGATCACCTTGCTGTTACTCTGGCTCAGTGGAGTGTGGATGGTGTGGGTCCAACTGATCGGCAAGCGTCGTCGCAGAAAAATGGCGAAGCACAAAGCAGCCGCGGTGGCGGTCCTGGCCTTCGGGCTGCCATGGCTTGCCGTGGCGCAACAGAAGCCTCTCGAGATCGATCCTCTGGTCGGGCACTGGGAAACTGGCAAGGACGGCGTTGAGCCGCTGGTGAGGGCCGATGCCAGGAAATGGACGACCGATCTGTCCGAGACACGGTTTCCGCTCGCCGCGGTTCGCGGCGTGGACGACTTCACGGGGGGCGTCCTCTCGGTCAAGTTCAAGCTGATCGCGGGGGACTCGGACCAGATCGCCGGCCTCGCGTTTGGTATCTCACCCAAAGCCGAGTACTACTACGCCCGCTACAACACCAAGGACGGCAACGTCGCGCTCTGGCGGTTCGTGAACGGCGACCGGGAGCGAATCATCGACGGGAGCGAACACCTGCAGCTGCCGCTCGACACCTGGCACGACCTGCGGGTCGAGGTGCGTGGCACGCGGGTGATCGCGGTGGTCAACGACAAGCTGCGGATCGAGCACACGCTCGCCGCTCCGGTGTCAGGCCGGGTGGGCTTCTACACCAAGCGGGACAGCGTGACTGCGTTCAAGGCGTTTTCAGCGACCCGATAGCCGCTCTACTGAGGATCCACCCCGCGGCGGAGGCGAGGTTGTCGGTGATCGCGTCAGGAACGAGCCCCGCCAACGGCGCCTGTTCATCGGCCCGGCCGTAGCCTGTCCGAACTAGCAACGCCCCCGTTCCCGCGGCGCGGCCGGCCTGCAGATCGTGCCAGCGATCCCCGATCGTGAACGAGCGCGCAAGATCGATATCGAGATCCGCGGCGGCCTTGCGGAGCAGGCCGGGCCGCGGCTTCCGGCAGTCACACTCCCGGCGCAGCGATTCCCGGACCCCCTCCCGATGGTGGGGGCAATGATAGTAGCCGTCGACGTGCGCGCCACCGGCGGCCAGGCATTCGGAGATGTGTCGATGGGCCGTCTCGACGAATTCTTCGGTCACGATCCCGCGCGCAATGCCGGCCTGGTTCGTTATGACGACGACGAGGAAGCCGGCGCGATTGAACTGGCGAATGGCGTCCACCGAGTACGGGAACAGGACGAGTCGGTCGAGATGATTGAGATAACCGGCTTCTTCGATCAGGGTGCCATCGCGGTCGATGAACACTGCGGGTTTACTCACGAACGGAGTGTACTGCAGCCCGCCGGAGGTATCGTATTCACCGATGCCGCGCCTGCTCCGGTACCTGCGATCCCGCTTCAGCCTTGCGCTGCAGTCCGATGAAGCCTTCATCGAACAGGCGTACCGGGAGATCCTCGGTCGCCCGGCTGACCAGGACGGGATCAACCATTACCGGGCACTGATGCGCGCGGGGCTCGGGCGAGTTGCTGTGCTGCTCGAGCTCGCACGATCCGACGAGTTCCGAAAGTCGCTTGCGCCGGTCACGGGGTCCACGCTGCCCGACCTTCGCTCCCTGCGTCCGGCCCAGTATCGCGAGGCCACCGACCGCACTAACGGCCAGCAGATTCCGGTATTCGAGGTCCGGACGCCGGACGACTTCGACTGGTTCGAGGCGGCCATTCTCGAGCACGGCTTCTACGAGCAGCCCGGTGTCTGGACTCTCGGAGTCGACATCGACAAGCGGGTGATCGCTGAAATGATCAGTGCGTTCGCGCCCCGGCACGCCCTGGAACTGGGCTGCGCCGCGGGGGCGGTCATCGAGTGTCTGGATCGGCTGGGCATCCGCGCCGACGGTGTGGAGATCAGCTCGATGGCGGTCGCGCGCTCAGCGGAGGCGATCCGTCCTCGCATCCACCACGGTGACGTTCTCGCGGTGCCACTGGCACGGACGTACGACCTGGTCTTCGGTCTCGACGTGTTCGAGCATCTCAACCCCAACCTGATAGACCGCTACCTGGCACGGCTGGTTGAGATCTCGACTGAGGACGCGTTCATCTTCTGCAACATCCCGGCGTTCGGAACCGATCCGGTATTCGGGTCGGTCTTCCCGCTCTACCTCGATGAGTGGGAGCCAGCGGTCGCCGCACGCCGGCCATTCTCCGTCCTGCACGTGGATCACCGGGGTTATCCGATTCACGGCCATCTCACCTGGGCCGACTGGCGATGGTGGACGGGCCGGTTCGAGACGCACGGCTTGAGACGCGACCTCGAGATCGAACGGGCGCTGCACGAAAAGTACGACAGCTACCTGTCGAAGCGGTCGCCCGCGCGGAAGGCGTTCTTCGTGTTTGCGAAGCCCTCCGCCGCTGGACGCGGGGCGGCGATCGTCGACAGGATTCGCCGCACCACCGGCTCCGGAGTGCTTCCGGAGTGCTGAAGCGTGCTTCCGGTGTTTGCTGAAGCGTGCCGGCTCCCCGTGGATTTACTCGTGGGCGCCAGCCCAGAACGGGACGCTCAGGGCGGGCGCGCGCTGCAGCCGGCCGCGCTCGCGCTTCTGCTGGTAGAGCTGGCTGTCGGCCTCGGCGAGCAGCTGCTGGACGTCTTTCGAGAGCTCGCCTTCGAGCAGCGCAACCCCGGTGCTCAGCGACAGCGTGAACTCGCGCTGATGCCGCTCGTTGTAAGCCCGGATGTTGGTGTCGAGCCGGCTGATGAGCAGGGGAGTGCTGTCGGCTGATGCCTCGAGCGGGAAGACCGTGAACTCGTCACCGCCCAGGCGCGCCACGATGTCGGCCTCCCGGTAGGTCTGGCGCAGGACGCTCGCGGCCGCCACCAGCGCCTGGTCGCCAACCGCATGACCGAACTGATCATTGATCCCTTTCAGGCCGTCGACGTCAGCCGCGATCAGGACGAGCGGAAGGCGCTTGCGGCGCGCGAGACTGAGTTGCCGCTCCGCCAGGGTGACGAAACCGCGCCGGTTGTAAAGACCCGTCAATTCATCGACGAGGGCCAGCGTCCGGAGCGCTTCCTCGAACTGCTTCTGCGCGGTGATGTCCACCATGGTGCCGATCACCGCAGGACGCCCCCGGTGCTGGGCCCGCACGCTCCGGACGTCGAGGTAGATCAAGTTGCCATCCTTGCGGACGCCACGCACCGTGTACTCGATCTCGTTGATTTCCCCGTCGAGCCGGCGGCGCATGGTCTCGCGCACGGTTTCCTGGTGGGATTTGGCGATGACGTCCAGCACCGACGGGAGCTGCAGCATCTCCTCGCGCGAGTAGCCGAACAACTCGCCGAGGCGGCGATTGGCGTAGAGCAGCCGCTCGTCTTGGATCATGTAGACGCCGACGAGCGACTCTTCCACGAGGAGTCGATACGTTTCCGCCGGGATCAGATCGTCGGTCATGGGGGCCCACTGCCGGTGCGGGGCGAACTTTACCTCATCCCGGGTGGGAAGGTGACGAGGTTTGCTGGGGCGCAGCCAGGAGGCGCTCCACGGCGCTGACGAGCTCCAGAGGATCGAGCGGCTTCGGCAGCACGACATCCGCCAGCGATTCGCACTCACCCGCCTCCGCACCGCTCACCACGATGATCGGCAGCCGCCGCAGATTGGCATCGTCGCGGAGATGCTTCAGCAGATCCCACCCGGTCGTCCTGGGCATCATGAGATCGGTGATGATCAGCGCGGGTGGGGGGGTGCCGTCATGGAGCATTTCGACGGCTCGAAGAACGCTTTTGGCGGGCTGGACCACGTATCCCGCACCGGTGAGCGCAAACGACAGCAGCTCCAGCAAGTCCGTATTGTCATCCACCAGCAGTATCGTCTGGCCGGCCATGTTCGCGCCCTTCACGTAACGAGGTTCCGCGCGACTATACCACCCCGCCTTTGATCCGGCATTCGACGGCGTACCCAGTGATACACTCCGCGCGAATCCACTCAAGAAAGGACGTCATGGCTTCATTCGACTTCTGGTCGATGGCATTTGTGTTGTTACTGGCGACATTCGTCGGGATGCAGGTCATTCAGAACGTGTCGCGACTGCTTCATACGCCTCTCATGTCGCTCACCAATGCGATCTCGGCGATTGCGGTCGTCGGGTCGATTCTGATCGCCGGTGAGCAGGGCAGCACATTCAGCACCATCCTCGGCACCATCGCGGTCGCCGCGTCGGTGACGAACATCGTCAGCGGATTTCTCATCACGGACCGCATGCTCAAGATGTTTCGCGAGCGCGGGCCCAGGGCATGATGCGGTCGCACGCCATTCAGGCCAGCTACTTCGCCGCGGCCGCGCTCTTCATCCTGTCGCTGCGCTGGATGAGCGCTCCCAAGACCGCGCGTCGCGCGGTTGCCGCCGGCGCCGCGGGAATGCTGTTGGCGGTCGTCGGCACCTTGCTCGATCCGCATATCCAGGGATACGTCTGGATCGCGATCGCCTGTGCCGTCGGTACCGCCATCGGCATCCCGCTTTCGAAGGTCCCGCTGACCGCCGTCCCCCAGCGGACCGCGTTGTCGCACGCGTTCGGCGGTCTGGCGGCTGGTCTCGTCGGCACGGCGAAGTACTTCCTGTGGCTCGACGAGGGTGTGCTGACGCCCTTTCGCACCGGGGCGATCGCCATCGAAGTCATCCTCGGCTACCTGACGTTCACCGGCAGTCTGATGGCGGCCGGCAAGCTCCAGGAGATCGTGCCGACCCGCCCGATCACGTATCGCGGACAGAACCTGGTGAACCTGTCGTTGCTCGCGATTGCCGTGATCTCCGCGACCTACCTCGTCGTGCGCCCCGACCAATGGCAGCTGTTCCCGCTGATCATCCTGCTGTCGCTGGCGTTCGGCGTCCTGCTCATCGTGCCGATCGGCGGCGCGGACATGCCCACCGTGATCTCGCTCCTGAACTCATACGCGGGGCTCGCGGCCGTCGCGATGGGCTTCGTGCTCGACAACAAGGTGCTCATCATCGCCGGCGCGCTCGACGGATCGTCCGGGCTGATCCTGTCGATCATCATGTGCCGCGCGATGAACCGGTCCTTCACGAATGTGCTGTTTGGCGCGTTCGGGCAGGTCCAGACGGGTGCGGTCGCCGGCCAGGGTCGCACGTCGAAAAGCGGCACCCCGCGTGACGCCGCGGAACTGCTCGGAAACGCATCGACAGTCGTGATCGTCCCCGGCTACGGCATGGCGGTCGCCCAGGCCCAGCATCGGATTCGTGAGATCTACGATCAACTGACCAGGCGCGGTATCGAGGTCCGATTTGCGATCCACCCGGTGGCCGGACGGATGCCCGGGCATATGAACGTGCTGCTCGCCGAAGCCGAGGTGCCGTACGAGGCGCTGGTGGAAATGGACGACATCAACCACGATCTCCCGCAGACCGACGTCGTGCTCGTGGTCGGCGCGAACGACGTGGTGAATCCTGCAGCCCGCAACGATCCGAAGAGCCCGATCTATGGCATGCCGATCATCAACGCCGACAAGGCCCGATTCGTCATCGCGAACAAGCGGTCGATGAACCCGGGGTTCGCAGGGATCGACAACGATCTCTACTACGCCGACAACACGCTGATGATCTTCGGCGACGCCAAGGCCGTCCTGGGCGAGGTGGTCAAGAACCTGGGCGACGACACGGGCCACTGAACCGCCACCGGCCGTCTTCACCGATCGGCATGACCCGTTCGGGTTGCGCGCGACCTGCGTCTGAACCAGAGGCTGACGACGCCCGTGCCGAAGAGGACCATCGTTCCAGGCTCTGGCACCGGGTCGATCTCCGGTCCAGCGTCCAGCCGGTACTCCGCGCTGCGAAACATCCACAAGCCGGTCCCGGGGATCCGACCGAGCGTGATGAACGCAACGCCTGTCCCGGTCAGGAACGTACGTTGACCGATCGGACCGACGAATCCAGACAACGCCACGTTCGTCTGCAGCAGTTCGGTCACGGCGCTGGCATCGAGCAGCGGCACGACCCCCGCGCCTTCGAAGCGGACTTCTGCGGCGGTGTCGAACGGAACCGGCTGGCCGTTGACTGTCAGCACCCGCAGATCGGAGCCCACCCACGCCGCATCAGGTTCAAGCAGGCTCCCGGGGCGGCACGGGACGCACATGTTCCATGGCTGGAACAGTCCGATCGCGGCATCCACCATAGCCGTCAAGGTGAATCCGCTGGGGGAAGCCAGATCGACGGTTCCCTGTCTGCCCGCCACGGTCAACCCGCCGGCTGTGATGGGCTCCGCGTAACCTGGTGAAACCCCCACCACGCCCGCCAGACCGCACGCCGCCGTCAACACCCGTGCTCTACGCAACCACATACGTCACCTCGGTAAGATGCCCGACGTTCTAGACCCCAGCATTCGTCGTACCGCCATTAAGTCTAGTCGAAACGCGCCCGCGCGGCGTCGAGCTCGGACGCCGACCCTTCGCCGCAGGCACCGGCGCGACCCGGGAGGAGGAGGTATCGGTCGTCACCGAGGTAACGGCGGGGCAGAGCCGTCAGTCGCCTGACGGAGTCGCCGCTCGGGTCGGAGACCCGGAGGCGCTCTCGATACGCCGCGTACTCGGTTCGATGCAACAGGACGGGGTGCAGCTGCCGCGACTCGAACAGCCGCGCACTCAACACCGCGTCGTCAAACTCCTTCGGCTCCTGCCAGCCCACCGGACGCAGGTAATACGCGTAGTTGTAGCTCATTGGCATCTGAGTGTGCGAGAAAACGCCCATCAGAGGGCCCGACCGCTGCACGTTGAGAAGGCACGCCCGAACCTGGCGTAAGCGATCGTCCCGAACCCCAACTCCGCGTCGCACCTCGTCATAGGGACGCAGCGAGGCCATGACCATCAGTACCGCCAGGGCCGGACCGGTCAAAATCCGACCCATCCCGGCGAGGATCAGGAGCAAGCCGCACAGAAAGAGCGGTCTAGTTACCGAGGAGTTCCGCAGCAGGAGCCGCCCCCCGGGTGCGAAGCGCAGTGTCCCCTCGACGAGGGTCACAACCGCCACGACGAGGGCGGCGATGGCCAGTCCGACGATCAGCCAGCGAATGGCTGCTGGAGCCCGGGGGAGCCTTCGCGCCAGTCCGGCGACACCGGTTCTGGCGATGGCACGGCTGACGCGGCGCTCGAGGGCCGGATCTCGCCGCCACAGCATCCCCGGCACGAGCCCCGCGGCGATGGCCAGGGGCGGCAGGAACGGGTAAACGTAGTGATACAGCTTGCTGCTGCCGAACGACAGGGCAACGAGTGGAAGCCCGCACCACACCAGCAGCAGGGTCGCGAGATCCGAGCGGCCCCTGATGGCCTGGGCGCACAGGCCGGCCAGTCCGGCGGCTACGAGCAGGTGCATACCGCCGGATCGCAACTCCCGGTACAGCGAAGAGAAGTAGTAGTGCCATCGCTGGACGTGCGCCGGATCGAGGTGCGTCGTAAACCGCTGGACGACATGCTCGCCGAGAATGACCCGCCAGAACGCCTCGCCCGACTGCACGCTCTGGTAGAGGAACCAGGGCACGATCGCGACAGCGCACACCAGCGCGACGGAGCACCATCGGCGCCAGTCGTCGCGAAAACGACACCGCCACTCGGGGAGCCATGTCGCGGTAACCGCGATGATGACCGGCAGAAACGATGCCGCGACGAACTTCGACATGAATCCGAGCACGAACCATCCGCCGACGATCAGCGGATGGACGCCGCGTCGCCAGCCCCCGGTGCTCCGCGACCACGCCATCGTGTGATAGAGCCCGCCGCAGTAACTCAGAAGCAGTGGGGATTACATGTTGTTGCTGCGCAATCCGTGCTCGAGGAC
>JACDBQ010000569.1 GCA_013694845.1 Acidobacteriota bacterium | reverse complement strand
CCCGGGCGCCTGAGCGAGGATGGCCCACCCTGGAGAGCAGGGCCGATACGGAGCCTTGGCGGCGCTGTGTCTCCGCAACCGTTGGCAGCTCTCATGGACGCTGAGCTTTGTCACTGATGGCCGCGCAGTCTTCTGCGCCGTGCAGAGCGGGCCTGCCTGAGCGGTCCTGCCCCAATTATGGCAGCTCCGACTAAGGCGCGGTAAACGGTTCCGCCGGTCGCACCGTCCGCTCCACTATGGCGCCCTGCCATGCTCGCTCCCCACCTCCAATGCAAGATAAGGGTTGTTACCTTGCCTCCGGAGCGGGGCAGGAGGTAAGTGGGAGGCAGGACCGAAAACCGGATCGGACACGGCCGGACATGGGCAGGGCAGGGTGCGACAGCGATGGAGGGCGGGCACGCGGCGCAGCAACTGCCGGGGCGTCATCAGGTTGGCGTAGCCATTGGACTGTGGCGACCATGCCTACCCTGGCCTTGTCTCCCAATCCCTACCGCGGCTTCCTTCTTCCGGCCGAGGTCATCGAGCACTCGACGGGGCTTTACCGCGGCGTCAGCCTCAGCCTACGTGATGTCGAGCTGATCCTTGCCGCCCGCAGCGTGATGGCAGCTACGGTTGAGCCACGAAGCCGATCGATCATCCGCGAGTGAGATCTGAGTGCGAGCCGTCCAGGCGCCACAAGCTGCCAATGAGGTGCAACATGAAAGCTAGCAGCATTCTCGACACCATCGGCAACACGCCGCACATCCGCATGAGCCGCCTGTTCCCAAACGCCAGCGTCTGGATCAAGTCCGAGCGCGCCAACCCGGCCGGATCCATAAAGGATCGCATCGCGCTCGCCATGGTGGAAGCCGCCGAGGTGGGTGGCCAGCTCAAGCCAGGCGGCACCATCTTCGAGCCGACCTCGGGCAACACCGGTATCGGCCTTGCCATGGTGGCGGCGGTTAAGGGCTACAAGTTGGTCTTGGTGATGCCGGAATCCATGTCGGTCGAGCGCCGCCGGTTGATGCAGGCCTACGGTGCGACCTTCGAGCTCACGCCGAGGGAGGGCGGCATGAAGGCCGCCATCGCGCGCGCGCGCGAGCTAGCGGCGCAGGTTCCCGGAGCCTGGATGCCGCAGCAGTTCGACAACCCGGCCAACGTCGACGTGCACGCCCGCACCACGGCGCAGGAGATCCTGGCCGATTTCCCGGACGGGGTCGACGTGATGATCACCGGAGTCGGCACCGGAGGCCACATCACCGGATGCGCCGAGGTCATAAAGCAGCGCTGGCCCGGACTGAAGGTGTTCGCGGTCGAGCCGGCGCTATCGCCGGTGATCTCGGGCGGCGCACCCGGCCCACACCCGATCCAGGGCATCGGCGCCGGGTTCGTGCCGGCGAACCTGCACACTGCCGTGCTGGACGGCGTGATCCAGGTCGAGGCCGAGGAGGCGCGCGTGTTCGCCCGCCGCTCCGCGCGGGAGGAGGGCGTGCTGGTCGGTATTTCCTCGGGTGGTACGCTGGCGGCGATCGCGAAGAAGTTGCCGGAGCTGCCGCAGGGAGCGACGATCCTCGGCTTCAACTACGACACCGGAGAACGCTACCTGTCGGTGCCGGATTTCCTTCCAGCATAATGCCGACATTGCTGGTGTTCGAAGGTTCAGGCTGGCATCCAACGTTGTAGTTTGTGCGCCCACAGCCTTCTAGTCCTTTATTGTCTATCCGGAAACACTGCGTTGAATCAACTCAGAACTTCGCCCAAGAGCATCGGCGAGGATAGGTTCTGACTATCTGACGCGTGCTGCATTCCCATAGCTCGACCCGTGCGAGGGACGGTTTTCGACTGGCCCATCATGGGCCAGCGCGGTCGGAACGACATGGTGCACGGCGTCGATCTTATGCTGGCACAAAGACTGCGTCCCTGCTCCTATCCGAGTAACGGAGGACCCCATGCAGCTATCGGCTCGGCTGATCTGTGCCACCCTGCTCTCAACATCGCTGCTTGCAGCGGCCGCGCAGGCCCAGACGACCCTGCGTGTGGTCATGATCAACGATCTGACCAGCCTGGACCCGGTGCAATCCACCGCTGCGTTTGTCCGCAATCACGGCTTCTTGGTGTACGACCAGCTATTCGCCCTCGACAGCAAGGGCGAACCCAAGCCGGAAATGGTGGAAAGCTGGACCGTGTCGCCGGACGGGCGGGATTACCGGTTCACTCTACGCCCGGGCCTCACGTTCCATGACGGTGCGCCCGTACGGGCGGCTGATGCGGTTGCCTCGATACGGCGTTGGGCGCAGCGGGACGTCGTGGGCAAGGCACTGGCGGCCGCCACTGGAGCCCTGGATGTGGTGGATGATCGCAGTTTCACGTTGAAGCTCGCCCGGCCTTTTGCCTTGGTCACGGAGGCACTGGCCCGACCCACAGGCAGCGCATTGTTCGTGATGCCGGAGCGTCTGGCCAATACGCCAGCCACGACGGCGGTCACGGACGCCACCGGGTCCGGCCCGTTTATCTTCGACGCTGCATCCTGGAGTGCCGGGCATAGGGCGGTGTACCTCCGCAACCCGGCCTATCAGCCCCGCGCGGAACCGCCTGATGGCCTGGCAGGCAGCAAAGTGGCAAAGGTGGACCGGGTTGAAT
>JACDBQ010000561.1 GCA_013694845.1 Acidobacteriota bacterium | reverse complement strand
CCCATGTAGGCCACCGCGTCCTCGTCGATGCCGCCGTCGGCCACGATGCGCGAGAACTCGGCCGACTTGCTCGTCCCGCCCTGGGAGACGATCTGTATTCCGAGCTGCGTCGCCCGCTGCGTGGTGGCTGCGGAGGCGCGCGCCGACAGCAGCCCGACCTGGACGCCCGCCTGCAAGGCCCACACGATCGCCGCGCCGTCACGAATGTGAAATCCCTTGGATTCGGTCCCATCACCGTGCATCATCACCGTCCCATCCGTGAGCACGCCATCCACGTCCAGCAGAATCAGCCGGATCCGCCGCGCACGGTCCTCCACCTCGGATAGCCTCACTTTCCAACCGCCCCCGTATTGAACCGTGCCGAACAAGACCGTGTTGAACAGTGTTGAACCGTGTTGCACCGTGGCCTGAATGAGACCGTCTTGCGCCGTGGCCTAGATCATCTGTGTGCGCCACAGGTCGTGCAGGTGCACGACCCCCTCGACTTCCCCCTGGTCACCCGCGACGACGACCGAAGTGATCTTGTGCGTCTCCATGATCTTCAACGCTTCGACGGCGAGCAGTTCCCGACGGATCGTCCGCGGGTTCGACTTCATGACGTCGCCCGCCCTGAGCGAGAGCACGTCCGACGACCCGAGCATCAGTCGTCGAAGGTCCCCGTCGGTGAAGATGCCGACGAGCCGTCCGCCGTCGTCGACCACGCAGGTCATGCCGAGCCGTTTGTCGGACATTTCGTGAAAGACGTCATGCATCGCCGCGGACGTCTTCACGATCGGCGCGGCCGTGCCTGCGTGCATCACGTGCTCGACTCGCATCAGGCGGCGGCCAAGCTTGCCGCCGGGATGCAGCGAAGCGAAGTCCTCTTCCCGAAAGCCCTTCCGGACGAGCAGGGTCATCGCGAGCGCGTCACCCAGAGCGAGGGCCGCTGTCGTGCTCGCCGTCGGCACCAGGTTCATCGGGCAGGCTTCCTCGACAATGCCGCAGTTCAGCGTCACGTCTGCGGCTCGAGCTATCGTCGAGCCGGGATCGCCGGTCATCGCGATCAACCGGGCGCCGAGCCGGCGGATCGACTCCAGGAGTCGCACTAATTCTTCGGTTTCACCGCTGTGCGACAACGCCAGCACGACGTCTTCCTCCCGGATCGCGCCCAGATCGCCATGAATCGCCTCGGCGGGATGGAGGAAGTAGGACGATGTGCCGGTGCTCGACAGGGTAGCGGCGATCTTCCGGCAGATGATGCCCGACTTGCCCATGCCGGTGACGATCACCCGTCCCTTGCACTCGAACAGCAGCTGAACGGCGCGCTCGAAGTCTCCATCGAGTCGGTCCATCAGGCTCAGGATCGCGTCGGCTTCGGTCTTCAGCACCTTGCGCGCGAGGTCGAGCATGTGAACGGTGTCGCTCATGCGGCCGCTCCGCGCGCGATATCGTGGATCTTCACCAGCCGACGGAGCAACGGCTCGAGCAGGTCCAGCCGCAGCGCATTCTGTGAGTCGCTTTTCGCGCGAGCGGGATCCTGGTGGACTTCCAGGAACACGCCGTCCACGCCCGCCGCGACACCTGCGGAAGCCAGCGGAACGATGTATTCGGCCTGGCCGGCGGTGACGCCGTTCCCGGCGCCTGGCAATTGTAGGCTGTGGGTTACGTCGTACACGACCGGACAGCCGAGCGCACGCAGCATGGGAAACGCGCGCATGTCGACCACGAGATTGTTGTAACCGAAGCTGAATCCGCGCTCGGTCACGATGACCTGCCGGTTCCCGCAGGCGACGACTTTGTCGATCGCGTGTCGCATGTCGTTCGGGGCCAGGAACTGTCCCTTCTTGATGTTCACCACCCGACCGGTCCGGGCTGCGGCCGCGAGCAGGTCCGTCTGGCGTGAGAGAAAGGCCGGAATCTGCAGGACGTCGGCCACTTCCGCTACCGCGGCGGCCTGCGCCGGCTCGTGGATATCGGTCAGGATCGGCACACCCGCCGCGTCCCGTACGCGGCCGAGGATGCGGATCCCCTCGGTGAGGCCCGGGCCGCGAAACGAGTGAACCGAGGTGCGGTTCGCCTTGTCGTAGGACGCTTTGAAGACGTACGGGACACCGGCGCGCGCAGCGATCTCGCGCACCGCCAGCGCCGTCTCGATCGCGTGCGATTCCCCCTCGATCACGCAGGGACCGGCAATCAGCAGGAGAGGGGCGGCCGCCCCGACAGTGAGGCCGGCGAACTGAACAGTGTGCACGGTCAACCCGCGACCGATTCGGCGGCCGGACGACGGGAGGCCACCCTGTGCTGGTGGCTGGCCTCGACGAACCCCCCGAACAGCGGATGCGCCTTCAGCGGTTTCGACGTGAACTCCGGATGGAATTGGACCGCCACGTACCACGGATGCGACGGCAATTCGATGATCTCCACGAACTTGCCGTCCAGCGACCGGCCGACGATCTCCAGCCCCTTTGCAATCAACGCCGGTTCGTAGAGGCAGTTGAACTCGTAGCGATGACGGTGGCGCTCGCGGATGACGCTGGATCCATAAAGCGCATGCGACCGGGAGCCCGGCTTCAGCGCGCACTCGTAGGTGCCGAGTCGCATCGTGCCGCCGAGATCGTCGACCCCAAGCAGGTCCCGCAGTTTGTAGATGACATTCTGAGGTGTGTCGGGAGAACACTCGGTCGAGTCCGCCTCAGTCAACCCGCAGACGTGGCGCGCGTACTCGACGGCCGCCCACTGGAAGCCGTAACAGATGCCGAAATAGGGAACGCCGCGCTGGCGCGCGATCTCGGCCGCACGCATCATGCCCCGGGTGCCTCGGTCTCCGAACCCGCCGGGCACTAGAATGCCGTCCGCGCCGTCGAGCAATTGTTCTCCGCCCGGTTGTTCCAGAGCCTCGGCTTCCACCCAGCGGATGTTCACGCGCAGGCGGTGCTTGAACCCGCCGTGGTAGAGCGCTTCGTTCAGGCTCTTGTAGGAGTCTTCGTAACCCACGTATTTGCCGACGACGTGGATCGTGACCTCGTCGGATGGGTTCTTGATCCGATCGACCAGATCCACCCATCCGTCCATGGCGGCTTCGGTCGCCGGCAGATTCAGTCGCTGGAGAACGATGCGATCCAGCCCCTCGGCGGCGAGCACGAGTGGCACCTCGTAGATGCTCGAGACGTCCTTTGCCGTGATCACCGCTTCTTCGTCGACGTCGCAGAACAGCGCGATCTTCCGCTTGATTTCCTGATCGAGGAAACGGTCCGTCCGGCACAGCAGGATATCGGGTTGGATGCCGATCGCCCGGAGATCGCGGACGCTATGCTGCGTCGGCTTGGTTTTCAGCTCGCCGGCGGCCCCGATGAAGGGCACGAGCGTCAGGTGGATGTAGAGCGTGTTTTCGCGTCCGACGTCCTGCCGGAGTTGCCGGATCGCCTCGACGAACGGGAGGCTTTCGATGTCGCCCACGGTGCCGCCGATTTCCACGAGCACGATGTCGACATCCTGCGCGATCGCGCGAATGTTGTCCTTGATCTCGTTGGTGATGTGCGGAATCACCTGGACCGTCCGGCCGAGGTAGTCGCCGCGACGCTCCTTCTGGATGACCGACAGATAGATCTTCCCGGTCGTCCAGTTGTTGTTGCGGGTGGTCACCTGGTTGGTGAACCGCTCGTAATGCCCAAGGTCGAGGTCGGTCTCCGCGCCGTCATCGGTGACATAGACCTCGCCGTGCTGATACGGGCTCATCGTTCCCGGGTCGACATTGATGTACGGGTCGAACTTCTGCAGCGCCACGCGGTAGCCATGGCCTTCGAGCAGGGCGCCGATTGACGCCGCGGCCA
This sequence comes from Acidobacteriota bacterium, assembly GCA_013694845.1. Lineage (GTDB taxonomy): Bacteria > Acidobacteriota > Vicinamibacteria > Vicinamibacterales > 2-12-FULL-66-21 > JACDCA01. The sequence goes on along the minus strand of JACDBQ010000561.1, from coordinate 6,184 downwards.
GCCCCTTGCCGAGCGATGACACGACGCCGCCCGTCACAAGGATGTACTTCACCGGTCGTTTGCCCTGAGCCTTACCCGAATCTGTTTCGGTCTGCTGCATCGCGTCTCCTGAATGGGAACCCGCCGGATCCGCGGATCCGGTTATGACCGGCCGAGCGCGACAGGACTCCGCGCCAGCAGCCGTACGCGGGCCAGATCCTCGGGCGTATCGACGCCGATAAAGTCGTAGGCCGTTTCAATTGCCTTGATTCGAATGCCGTGCTCGATGGCGCGAAGCTGTTCGAGTGCCTCCGCCTGCTCCATCGCTGTCGGCGGAAGAGCGGTGAGCCGGAGCAGACACTCGCGCCTGTAAACGTAGAGCCCGATGTGTCGCCACGCGGGGGCCGGCGGGCAGCCTTCCCGCGTGTAGGGGATGGGCGCGCGCGAGAAATACAGCGCGTACCCGTCGCGATCCACCACGACCTTCGTGACGTTGGGGTTGTGAAGGTCGGCGTCGTTCTCGATCCGTCGGCGCACCGTGGTCATCTGCAGACCGCTGTCGGTGCGGAACGGGGCAATCGCGTCGTCGATTACCGACGGCTCGATCAGCGGCTCGTCCCCCTGGACGTTCACGACCACGTCGCAGGTCAGGCCGGCCGCAACTTCGGCCAGCCGGTCGGTCCCGCTCAGATGTTTCGATGAGGTGAGTTGTGCGCGCCCGCCAAACGCTTCGACGGCATCGCAGATCCGTTCATCATCGGTCGCGACAATCACGACGCCGACGGAGCGCGCGGCGGCCGTCCGGCGGTAGACGTGCTCGATCATCGGACGCCCGGCGATGTCGGCCAATGCCTTGCCGGGGAGACGGGACGACTGGTACCTGGCTGGAATGACGGCGACGACGGAGACAGAACCGGAGTTGAAGGCGGGCCCGGAGGGTGAAACGGGGGGCACGGCAAATCTTACCATGACGGCTCCGCGGTATCGGTAGTACCATGGGCGACTAATGAGCGCCTCGCGGGTTGCAGCGTGGGTGATTGGCGTAGCGATGTGCGGCGCGTGGCTCGCATCCGCCGCCGGCGTCACCCGTCAGGCGCGGGCGCCGCGCCTGGCGTCACGAGGGGCGGACGTCGTGCAGTTCGATGCGCTCGCCGCTGATGTTCAGGCGCAGGCTGGGCGGCTCCGCGCCCGTCTGGCGGCGGCGCCCGCACCTCGACCGGTCGAGCGGAATCCTTTCAGTTTTTCGGCACGTCCGGTCCCGCCGCGACTCGCGGACAAGCGACATCCTTCTCCGGTCGCACTGACACCGCCGGTCGAGACCCGTGAGCCCGTGCTGGAGCTGATCGGCATCGCCGAGAATACGAGACCTGAAGGGCTGGTCCGCACCGCCATGATCACGGGCGGACACGACGAGCTCATGATGGTGACGGCTGGGCAGCGCATCCTCGGTCGGTACGACGTCGTCCTGGTCGGCGCGGACGCGGTCGAACTGAAGGACGTGCAGACCGGCGGCAAGCGCCGATTGATCCTCCGCTAGCACTCCGCGTCTGGGCCGCGTGGGGCGCTACGTCCCGAGACGCGCCACGCAGACCCGTCGAATCGCGCCGACGCCGCGCAGTTCATCGAGAGCGGCGGTCAGATCCCGATCGGCCATCACATCCAGATTGACAACGCCGACCGCCCCGCCGTGCCCGCGGCCGAGGGCGAAGCTCGCAATGTTGAGGCCGTGCCGCCCGAGGATGGTGCCCACTTCGCCGATGACTCCTGGCTGGTCGTCATTGTTGATCACCAGCAGCGTGCCTTCGAGCGGCGCCTCGATATCCACCCCGTCGATCTGGGTCAGGCGCGGACTGGCCGGTTCGAACACCGTGCCTTCGACCGAGCGTTCGCCTTCCCCGGTCTGGAGCTTGAGCGAGAGAAGACTCGCGAAATCACGCGGTCTCGAGCTGCGGGATTCGATGATTTCGATTCCGCGCTGGGCGGCGACGCCCCGTGCGTTGACCACCGTGACGCCGGAGGACAACAGGGGCCGCAGCACCCCTGCAATCGCGGCGTTCGCAATCAACCGGCTGTTGGTGGAGAGCAATTCGCCGTAGTAACGAATCCCGAGCGAGTGCGTTCGCCCCGTGCCGAGCTGAGACAGCAGCGCGCCCATCCGGTCCGCCAGCGTCGCGTAGGGACGCAGCCGCGCCGCATCTTCGCCCGGCACCGACGGGAAATTGACAGCATTCACGATCGTCCCGTCGATCAGAAAGTCGCGCACGGCGGCGGCGGTTTCCGTTCCGACCAGTTCCTGCGCCTCGACGGTCGACGCGGCGATGTGCGGAGTCGCCACGACCTGTCGGAGGTTGACCAACCGCCAGTCCGCCGGCGGTTCTTTTTCGAACACATCGAGCGCCGCCCCGGCGACAGCGCCTGCCTCGATCGCGTCCGCCAGGGCGGACTCGTCGATCAGCTCGCCGCGCGCCGTGTTCACAATTCGGACACCTGCCTTGCACCGCGCCAGCCTCTCCTTGCCAAGGAGTCCACGCGTATCAGCTGTGACAGGAATGTGCAGCGTCAGATAGTCCGATACGGCGCAGAGGTCGTCGAGGGGCAGCAAACGGATCCCCAGCGCCTCGGCCACCTGTTCGGACAGGAACGGGTCGTGCGCGACGATCGTCATCCCGAAGGGGCGCGCCCGGGCCGCTACTTCCTGGCCGATACGACCGAGGCCGACAATGCCGAGCGTTTTCCCGCGGAGCTCGGCGCCCGTGAGACGCTTTTTGTCCCACACTCCTTTCTTCATCGCGGCGTCGGCCGTCGAAATGCCACGCGACAGCGCGAGCATGAGCCCGAGTGTCAGTTCGGCAACGCTAATGCTGTTGGCACCTGGTGCGTTCATAACCACGATCCCACGTGCGGTCGCGGCTTCGACGTCCACGTTGTCGACGCCTGTACCGGCGCGGGCGATTACCCGAAGTCGGGGTGCGGCGGCGATCAGAGCGGCGTCGACCGTTGTGGCGCTGCGGACAATGATTGCGTCCGCGTCGACCAGGTCGGCCGCGAGCTGATCGGGTGGGCGTTGCGCGCGAGCATCGACGATCCATCCTGGAACGCTGCGGAGGACTGCGATGGCGGAGGCAGGGAGCGAATCGGCGACGACAAGTTTCATGGGTAAGCTAAGTATAATGACCCGATTGCGCGACGCCCGGAACGGTTGCCGGAGCCTCGCGTGCCCGAGGAATGATTCCGCACCTTCGCACCTCCGTGGTGCAAACCGCTCGAATGCGCGGAATCATGCGGAAGATGGCCAGTTGCACGTACGATTTCCACACACTTTTCCACAAATTCTGTGAAGAACCTGTAACGCCGGAATGGTGATGTGACCTAAAGTCTTATGCCTACATTTTCGAATCTCAAACCTCCGACCAGCGGCACGGCCATCACCCGAACGGGCGGCAAACTGGTCGTACCCGATGATCCGATCGTTCCTTTCATCGAAGGGGATGGTACGGGGCCCGACATCTGGGCCGCCAGCGTTCGCGTGTTCGATGCGGCGGTCGCGAAGGCGTACGGCGGCCGGAAGCGGGTCGCCTGGTTCGAGGTGCCGGCGGGAGAAAAGGCGAAGGAGCAGTACGGCGAGTGGCTGCCGAATGACACCCTCGAGGCGGTTCGTACCTACAAGGTCGCGATCAAGGGGCCGCTGACCACGCCGGTCGGCGGCGGTATCAGAAGTCTCAACGTCACGTTGCGCCAGGTCCTGGATCTGTACGCGTGCGTGCGCCCGGTGCGGTATTTCGCCGGCACCCCGGCGCCGGTGACCCACCCGGAGCGGATGAACGTGGTGATCTTCCGCGAGAATACCGAGGACGTTTACGCCGGGATCGAATGGGCGAAGGGCACGCCAGAGGCGGAAAAGGTTATCGAATTCCTGTCGCGCGAGATGGGGAAGCAGGTCCGCCCGGACTCCGGCATCGGCATCAAGCCGATCTCCGAGTTCGGAACCAAGCGGCTCGTCCGGATGGCGATCCAGTACGCGATCGACAACGATCGCAAGACCGTCACGATCGTCCACAAGGGGAACATCATGAAGTTCACCGAGGGGGCGTTCCGGGATTGGGCCTACGAGGTGGCCAAGGCGGAGTTCCGGGACCGGATCGTGACTGAAGAGGAAGCCGGCAGTGGTGCCCCACGGGAAGGCAAGATCCTGATCAACGACAGGATTGCTGACAGCGTGTTTCAGCAGATCCTGACGCGGACGGCCGACTACGATGTCTTTGCCACACCCAACCTGAACGGCGACTACCTGTCGGACGCCGCCGCGGCCCAGGTCGGGGGTCTGGGCATGGCGCCGGGGGCCAACATCGGCGACGACATCGGGTTCTTCGAGGCGACCCACGGAACGGCTCCGAAGTATGCCGGTAAGGACGTCATCAATCCGGGTTCGGTGATCCTGTCCGGCGTGATGATGTTCCGGTATCTTGGATGGAACGAGGCGGCAGACCTGATCGAGAAGGGCCTCGATCTGAGTATCCGGCAGAAGGTCGTGACCTACGACCTCGCCCGCCAGATGGAAGGGGCGACCGAGGTCAAGACCTCAGCGTTCGCCGACAAGATCATCGAGAACATGTAGCGGCGTCGAGCCGCGTGCAGGGGATTCCATGAACAGAAAAGTAACGGTGGTAGGTGGCGCCGGGAACGTCGGCGCCACCGTGGCGCGGGCGATCGCCGACAAGGAGCTCGCCGACGTCGTCATCATCGACATCGCGGATCAGAAAGCCGGCGGGATCGCGCTCGATATGCTCGAGGCCTGCCCGATCGAGGGGTCCGATTCGCGCGTCGTCGGCTACGGCGCCAACGACGAAGGCTGGGCACAAACCGCGAGCTCCGATGTCGTGGTCATTACCTCGGGCGTCCCGCGCAAGCCGGGGATGAGCCGTGACGACCTGCTGAACGTGAATTACAAGATTATGCAGTCGGTCACCGAGCAGATCGTCAAGCACTCGCCGGACACGATCATCGTGCCGGTGGCGAACCCGCTCGATGCGATGTGCCAGGCCGTCTACCGGTTGAGCGGATTCCCACGTGAGCGCGTCATCGGCATGGCCGGCATCCTTGATTCAGCCCGGATGCGGGCGTTCATTGCGATGGAGACCGGCGTGTCGGTGGAGAGTATCCACGCCTTCGTGCTGGGTGGCCATGGTGACACGATGGTGCCGCTGGCGCGCTATTCGACCATCGCGGGCATTCCGCTGCCGGATTACCCGGGGCTCACCGCGGAGAAGATCAAGGCCATTGGGGAGCGAACCGCCAACGGCGGCGCAGAGATCACCAAGCTGGTTGGCACCAGCGCGTGGTACGCGCCGGGCTCGGCTGCCGCCGAAATGGTCGAGATCATCCTGAAAGACAAGAAGAAGGTCGTGCCGTGCTCCGTGTTCCTGCAGGGCGAGTATGGAATCAACGATCTCTTCGTCGGCGTGCCGATCAAGCTGGGGGCGCGCGGGATGGAGCAGATCATCCAGATCAAGCTGACGCCTGACGAGGATGCCGCGCTGAGAAAATCCGCGGCCGCCGTCAAAGAACTTACCGACGTCATAAAAGTTTGATGCTCCACGAGACCGGACAACCATCCGGTCTCGCACGGCTCTGCCCTTACCACCGCAGCAAGGTTCAATTTACACAGTTACACGCTCTGGCGCTCGCGCCTTCACACCAAGGCGTGCCACCTCTTCCATGTTCGGCGCGAAAAAAACGTTGTCCAGGGGTGGGGGCTAACGGCAACAGTCTTGCTCCCCGATCCATGCCCCTGCGGGCTGGCTTTATAGGAATCGGAGAAACCTGAACTGATGAAATTGAAGTGTACAGCTGCGGCCTACCGGGCCGCACTTATGGTAGTGGTGTGTCTGGCTGTTGGAGCTGTCGGCGCACGCGCGCAATCGCTCTCTTCTCCATGGTCTGCGGCGGATGTCGGGAAGCCTAACCTCGCGGGCAGCGCCAGCCTTTCGAATGAGGTGCTCACGATCGATGCCGCCGGGAAAGACATCTGGGGGATAAGCGATGAGTTTCACTTCGTCTACCAAGCGATTTCGGGTGATGTCGACATCCGCGCACGCTTGGACTCACTGTCAGCAGGGCATGGGTGGGCGAAAGCCGGGGTGATGATCCGCAGCAGCCTGGCGGACGATGCATCGCACGGCTACGCGCTCCTGTCCTTAGATAATGG